>JAYTXP010000282.1:0-11115 GCA_043742885.1 Chitinophagaceae bacterium
GGCATCGTAGGCTTTTCAAAGGCGCTTGAATTGGCCATGGCAAATCAGGAAGCGGATAGCAGCTATATTCAATCGCTGAAATCCTTTATGATAAAAAAACTAAGAGAAGAGATCCCGGGCATAGCATTTAACGGCGATGCAGAAGGGGAGAGTTTATATACTGTTTTGAGTGCCGCTTTCCCTAAAACGGAAAAATCAGAGATGTTACTTTTCAGTCTTGATATGAATGATATCTGTGTATCAGGAGGAAGTGCCTGCAGCAGCGGAGCAGATATAGGAAGTCATGTGATCCGTGCACTGGAAAGGCATTCGGATAAAGTAACGGTGCGCTTTTCCTTTTCAAGGTATAATAATAAAGAGGAATTAGAAAAAGTTGCAGAGAAATTAAAAGAACTGATCTGATAAAAAAAAGACCCCGAAGAGGGGTCTTTTTTTTATCAATCTTTTTTTCGATCAGCGTGTTAGCACATCCTGAACAACATATTTAGAAGCATCCATATAATTTTGTTTCGCCTGATCAAGGGCAGTCTTTGCCAGTTCCATACTTTCAAAATAACGCAGGTCAGCAGTGCATCCCATATCATTTACGCATATGCCAGTTACTTTATCTGCCCATGCTGATGTTTTCATTGAGATCTCTGATTTGTCGGCCACAGTCTTAATGTCTGTGAAAAGAATTGTTTCTTTTCCTTTGATCATGTCAGGCATTTTGGCGCGTGAGGTGCAGAAATAATAATAGCTGTTTTTTTTAACAGTAGGTTCAGTTTGAAAAATAGTGGCAAGTAGAAGAACGGGAATAAATGCAATTGAAAGTGCTTTCATAATAATCTCGTTTTTGGTTTTTGGTTAAGTTGTAGCAGACTAATTTAAACTAATTAGCAGATATTGAAAGCGTTTTTTTGAAATATGATAAACCCAGACCTTAGGAATGCAGGTAATTAATTTATTATCATTGATTTAGCGAAATGTCAAAGGTAATACCAGGGATTGCGCTGGGCAGCCCGTATATATTTTCTCAAATTCCGCCAAAACGCCAGTACCATATAAATTATAATAGGCGAACCCAATGTAAGCAGGGAGGTATAAATAAAATATTGACGGATCCGGCTGGTGGCTATACCCAGGCGCTGTCCCATAGCGGAACAAACACCAAACGCATTCCATTCTACAAAACTCTTCAGTTTATTCATACTGCAATGTATAAAATTTTGAATATTCCTGCACTTCAATCGGGGCAAGGATGCACGATTTTCGTAATTTTGCCGCTCTCACCACGTAATCTCTTAAAAGCAAATCATTTGCCATGGTTTTCGATCTCGACCTCATCAAAAAAGTATATGCCGCATTGCCTTCAAAAGTAGAAGCCGCCAGAAAATTGGTTGGCCGTCCGCTTACTCAGGCAGAAAAAATACTTTATTCGCATTTAACCGGTTCGCTTCCGGCAAAGCCTTATGGCCGCAGTAAGGATTATGTTGATTTCGCCCCAGACCGGGTAGCAATGCAGGATGCTACCGCGCAAATGGCACTGCTTCAGTTTATGACCTGTGGCCGAAATCAGGTAGCGGTACCCTCAACGGTGCATTGTGATCACCTTATTCAGGCTAAAGTTGGAGCCGTAAAAGATCTTCAGCTGGCTATTGAGACCAACAGAGAAGTATATGATTTTCTTTCTTCCATTTCAGATAAATATGGCATCGGTTTCTGGAAACCAGGTGCAGGAATCATTCACCAGGTAGTACTCGAGAATTATGCGTTTCCCGGTGGCATGATGATCGGCACGGACTCTCATACCCCTAATGCCGGTGGCTTAGGAATGATCGCTATTGGTGTGGGTGGTGCTGATGCGGTTGATGTAATGGCCGGGCTTCCATGGGAATTAAAAATGCCTAAACTGATTGGTGTAAAACTGACAGGCAAATTGAATGGCTGGACTTCTGCAAAAGATGTGATCCTTTGGGTGGCTGGTCAATTGACCGTTAAAGGAGGGACTGGTGCCATTGTGGAATATTTTGGATCTGGTGCCGATAACATCAGTGCTACCGGTAAAGCCACCATTTGTAATATGGGGGCCGAAATAGGGGCTACCTGTTCTCTTTTCGCTTATGATGATAAAATGAGTGCTTACCTGGCTGCAACAGGAAGAGCAGAAGTAGCCGCTATGGCAGATGGGGTACGTGAGCATCTTCGTCCCGATGAAGAGATCTATGCTGATCCATCAATATATTATGACGAAGTACTTGAATTAGATCTTAATAAGCTTGAACCATATGTAAATGGTCCTTTTACGCCCGACCTGGCGACGCCTATTTCAAAAATGAAAGAAGCAGTTGAAAAAAATGGCTGGCCGGCGAAACTTGAAGTAGCGCTGATAGGTTCCTGCACCAATTCTTCTTATGAAGATATCAGCCGCTCGGCTTCTATTGTGAAAGACGCCATTAGCAAAGGGGTTAAAACGCAATCAGAATTCACCATCACACCCGGTAGCGAACTGGTAAGATTTACAATTGAAAGAGATGGATTCATAAAACAATTTGAGGAAGCAGGTGGAGTGGTGCTTGCCAATGCCTGTGGTCCATGTATTGGTCAGTGGGCTCGTCATATTGATGATCCAAACAGAAAGAATACCATCATCACTTCTTTTAACCGGAATTTTGCAAAACGAAATGATGGATTGGCCTCAACGCATGCGTTTGTTGCCTCTCCTGAAATCGTTACTGCAATGGCTATGGCAGGAACGATCTTATTTAACCCGCTTACAGATACTTTAAAAAATGCAAGTGGCGAGGATGTAAAATTACAAGAGCCTTCTGGTTTTGAATTACCTCCAAAAGGATTTGCAGTTGAGGATGCCGGGTACCAGGCACCAGCTAAAGATGGAAGTGGTATACAGGTAAGAGTTTCTGTGGATTCAAAACGACTTCAGTTGCTGGCATCATTCAGCAAATGGGAAGGAACGGACCTGAAAGGTTTGAAATTACTTATCAAAACAAAAGGGAAATGTACAACTGATCACATCAGTATGGCAGGACCCTGGCTTAAGTTCAGAGGGCATATTGATAAAATCAGCAACAATATGCTGATCGGCGCTATCAATTACTTTAATGAAAAAACGGATTCTGTAAAGAATGAGCTTACGGGAGAATATGGTCCGGTACCTGCTACACAGCGTGCGTATAAAGCAGCAGGTATTGGCTCTGTTGTGGTGGGTGATGAGAATTATGGTGAAGGGTCTTCCCGAGAACATGCTGCCATGGAACCTCGTCACCTGGGAGTTAGGGCGATCCTTGTGAGAAGCTTTGCCCGTATACATGAGACCAACTTAAAAAAACAGGGAATGCTTGCATTGACCTTTGTTAATAAAGAGGATTATGACAAAGTTGAAGAAGATGATTCTATTGATATCATTGGCCTTAATGCATTCAAGCCAGGTTCACCACTAACTGTTGTACTGAATCATAAAAACGGTAGCAAGGATTCTATTCAGGTGAATCATACTTACAATGAACAACAGATTGAATGGTTTAAAGAAGGTGGAGCATTGAATGTGATTCGTGCGCAGTTCGTAGGGAAATAAGAGATAAAATATTTGAAAATAAAAAAGGGAGCAGTAGCTCCCTTTTTTTGTGGCAGATCATTTTTTATTTGGTTTCCATTACCCTGAGCATTTGTGGTTCCTTCTCTCCAATGATCCAAACTTTTAGTACATGCAATCCGGTTGTAAGTGAATGGAACTAAAGCCGGTTTCCTGTAAAATGATTCCATTGAGCTGTGATCTTACCACTCATATCGATCAGTGTTATATCCGCTGCCTGGTCTGCTTTATTCATCAATACCACGATCTGTCCATCCTTACTTGGATTTGGAAAGACGCTGAGATTGAATTGCTGACCAAATCCTTTGACGATCCTCACATCACTAAGTGTGGGTCTGGTATCGATATCTATCTGACGCAAACGATATTGAGTAAGTCCGTTCAATTCGTTGAGGTCAGTAAAATTATAATTCAGATCGGTGGCGCTAATACCCATAGTTGCTTTTTTATTTACAAATGCCAGCGTTTGCCAGTCGCTATTTCCATTTTGCCTTTCTATATAAAATCCCTTGTTATTGTTTTCAGATGCGGTGGTCCATTTCAGCATGACCTGCATCTGCGATCAATGGTTGGGATATATTACAACCTTGAGGTAGTGTAAGGAATAAGCCATTTGCGGTATATCGATCAAAAGCAACGCCTGCAACTTCGGAGATCGTATAAGTGCCAACAAATCCGGGTGCGGAAGGATCCGGAAGATAGCTGTTCATGGGTACAAGCAGATTCTGAAAGTGGTTAAAACCGAAGGTCAGAATGGAATTAACTAAACCCCCATTGGCAATTGTAGGGGCCTTATTGGAATTATAATTGTAATTACTGTACTGGTTTGCTGGCCATACATGAAACCAGAAAAATTTGGCTCCGGCGATGTGGTCTATGTCAAAATACATGTCAAAATTGACCACTCAAGTATTGTTAGGACCTGCAAATTCGCTATTGACCCTGATGCCGATATTGCCAAAGGTGCAGGGCTGGGCAGTCACAGTAAGACTAAAAATAACAAGAGTTAATATTATAGGTAGAATCTTTTTCATAACATGGGCTTTAGGGTGAAGATTCAGATTATATTGAAGCTGCGGCTGCAGATGGGTGCGCAGGAAAGATCAACCTGCTTTTTGTCTGAGAGGAATTTTTAGTAGAATTATCAATGAATTCATGAACAATTTACTACGCAAAAAGGGCGATTCCAATGACCTCTGTCGCTACCCGCGAAATCTTCTTACCTTAATTGACTTTTAGGCAACCTGAAGACCTTTTTTTTCGATATAAACTTAGAAAACCTAGCAATTGTTATCGGCTGAAGAACTTACATTTCATGTTGAGGCCTGTGGCCGAAATAGCCGGGAGAGTCAAAAAATTATTTATGTCTCTTTCTATGTTTATGCTATGGCCATATGTGACCGCTATACAAAGAACCAGGATGATTCTGTCGAAATTCTAAATGACGGGTTTTTAAAGATCTTCAGGGATATCCACAATTATAAGCCCGCTTATGCCGATGTGATCAGCTCATTCAAAGGGTGGCTTCGCAAGATTATGGTGTATACTTCCATCGATCATTTCAGAAAAAGACAGAAGCACCAGGTTGTTACCCAGCTCGATAATATGGTTTACGAAATGAGCTCGGTGCAGGAAAACGCCCTGGAAAAGATATCCTATGATGAGATCATCCGGGCAGTTCAACTTTTATCACCAGGATACAGGGCCGTTTTCAATCTGTTTGTGATAGAGGGATGGAATCACGAGCAGATCGGAGAGCAATTAGACATTTCCTCGGGTACCTCTAAATCAAACCTGTCAAAGGCAAGAAGACAACTACAAAAAATATTGGGCAAACAAAATAATATTCAAATAGCAAGAAATGCAGTCTGAAGATTTTGACATGAAGATTAGAGATGCTGCTGAGCACCATCATCCCGCTTATGACGATAAAGCCTGGATGAAAATGGAGCAGCTTCTGGATAAGTATATGCCCTTAGAAAAAGATCGGAAAAGAAGGTTCCTGCTTATACTTTTCTTCTTCCTTTTACTGGGTGGAGGAGCATTTGTATGGTTGGGAACTGGCAATATAACTGGTAGCAAAAGCGCAATCAGCAAAGCAACTATTGTCAAAAACGAGGTTGGGAATAAAAATGATACTGACTTAAATAGGGGTAAGGACAGGTCCGGTGTTATAAATTCAAAGGAAAAGAGCGAAGAAGAGAAAACAAAAGACCAGGCCGGTCAAAAAGAAGTAGAGAAAACTTTTCAGCCAGATAAAAATATTGAACTGATTCAAAAGAATAAAAAAGATCAGATCACTGAAAGAATTGCCGTCAATAAGTACCGCACCATAAGAGAAAAAACTAAACCAGCTGGTGGAAAAGAGGTAAAAAAAGCCATACAGCCTGACCCTGTAAAGATCATTGATAAGGAAAACAAGAAGAATGATGAGCTATTGACTAAAAACAATGACCTGAAAATTAAAAATGAGTGGTTGCATACCCAATTTCCTTCTATCGATTCATTGAGCCTGTCGGAAATGAATAAACCGTCAATTACCAAACTCAGCCATAAAAAAGGAAGTTTTTTCCTTGCGGCCTCAGTTGCACCTGATCTCAGCATTATAGGATTAAAAGAACCGGGAAAGGTGAGAACCTCCTATGGTTTTGGATTGGGATATACCAAAGGACGCATTACTGTTCGTTCCGGATTATACGTTGCAAGAAAAGTATATAGTGCCTATCCTGAAGATTATAAGGCACCGACCGCATTTTATACTCGTTATCCGAATCTACAGGAAGTTAAGGCTGATTGCAAAGTATTTGAGATTCCCTTGCTGGTAAGCTTTAACCTCAAAAAATCAGGCGCGAGTCCTTGGTTCCTGACAACCGGAATTTCCAGTTATCTGATGAAAAGAGAAACCTACGATTATTATTATAAATGGAATATTTCCGGTCCGGTGGTTCATAGGCAAAGAACTATTACAAACGCCAATGAACACTATTTCTCCGTGTTGACCTTTTCTGCGGGCTATCAAAAAGCGCTGAGTAAAAAGTTATCACTGGTTGCAGAGCCTTATTTCAAATTACCAATGAAGGGTATTGGATTTGGAAAAGTAAAATTGAATAGCGCAGGAGTACTTATCTCTGTTGCCTACAAACCATTTGGTTCAAAAATCAGGAAATAGCAGCAAACCCTTTGGTGAATTTTACCGATTAGAGTTAAAACAATCCAGTTATATTATGCATTCTCCATTACGGCTTATTTCCGCCATATCTGTAGTCCTCGTTTTATCTCTTTCTTGTGGCAAAGGGGGTGGTACTACTCCTGCTGATCCATGCAGAGGCGTCACCATTACAGTTACAGCCAGTATAACAAACGCAAGTGCTCCGGGCTTATCCAATGGATCCCTGACAGTTTCTGCATCAGGGGGAACTGGCTTTACCTATAGTCTCAATGGTGCTGCCTTTCAATCTTCTGCCAGCTTTTCAAATTTGCCAGCGGGAGCCTATACAGTAACTGCAAAAAACAGCAATGGTTGTTCTGGTACTGGAAATTTTTCTATATTGGCCAATAATCCCTGTGCAGGGATAACCATTACAGTAACAGGGGTTATTACCAACCCTACTGCACCTGGTGTGAGCGATGGTACGATCACCGCTTCTGCTACCGGGAGCTCAGGGTTTACTTATAGTTTAGATGGCGGCACATTTCAGGCAAATGGAAATTTTACTGGTATTTCCGCTGGTTTACATATGGTTACGGCTAAAGATTTGAATGGATGCACGGGCTCAGCCAATTTTACACTGGTAGCTCCGAATCCCTGCGCTGGCATTAATATCGTCGTAACAGGAACTACTACAAATCCAACTTCCGCCGCTTCAGCCAATGGAAGTATAAATGCTTCAGCTACCGGAAGCACAGGCTTTACCTTTAGTTTAAACAATGGTACTTTCCAGGCATCAGGAAATTTCACAGGTCTTTCTGCAGGCAACTTTACAGTTACTGCCAAAGACGCAAACGGATGTTCCAATTCCAGCAATTTTACCCTTACTGCTCCTAATCCATGCGCTGGTGTTACCATTCAAGTTACAAATGCTGTAACAGGTGTTATTTTATGTCAGGCTCCTCCCAGTGGTTCCATAACAGCAACACCTTCTGGTGGAACAGGTCCTTACACTTTTAGTTTAAATGCTGGAAGCTTTCAGGCTTCTAATATTTTTTCCGGATTGATAGCTGGTTCCTATGCTGTAAACGCGAAAGACGCAAATGGATGTATTGGTTCAAATAATGCTTCGATAATTAATTTGCCCATGGGACCACTGTTCAGTGCCGTAAAATCATTATTGCAGGCAGAATGTGTTTCATGTCATAATGGAGCCAACGCAAATGGTGGAATGAACTGGACCATAGATTGTAATATTGTTGCCAATAGCAATAGAATTAAGGTAAGGGCAGTGGATGGCATTCCTTCTCCCATGCCTCCATCAGGGTTACTGCCTTCGTCTGAAAGACAAAAAATTACCAACTGGATCTTAGCAGGAGGAAGGTATACAGATTAATTATCGCCCCAGCGAAAACTATCAATTCTTAAACCCGCCAGGTCTAGTACACGATCCACCACAGTTGAAGCAACTTCTTCTGTTGTGGAAGGTCTGCTATAAAAAGAAGGAGTAGCCGGACAGATAATACCTCCTGCCATTGTCACCGTTTCCATATTGCGGATATGCACAAGATTGTAAGGAGTTTCTCTAACAACGCAGATAAGTTTTCTTCGCTCTTTGAGGATGACATCAGCTGCTCTCGTTACCAGATCATTTGAAATGCCTGACGCGATGCGCCCCAGGGTTCCCATAGAGCATGGGATGACGATCATGGTATCATACTGACCGGATCCAGATGCGAAAGGTGCCATAAAATCAGCAGGCTCATAAAATTTAAAGGGTAGTTCTTTCCATGATTCATCTCCGAGTTCTGTTGACCAGACTTCTTTTGCATTGGTGCTCATCACGATGGAAACGGCTTCATACTGATCCTTAATCAGCGATAATTTCTTCAACAATTGCCTGGCATAAATGGAGCCACTGGCTCCAGAGATGGCTACCACTATCTTTCTTTTACTTAGCATTTTGTAGAATTATTTCTAAAAGGCATATTGGGTTAATAACAAAAAAGGGGCATGAATGTTGAGCATAATCAATTTATTGCCACCAATCTATATTTTCAGTCGATTTGGGGGGGAATTGCCCCAATATTTTTTTGAGGTTTCCAATTAATCCCGATATTCGATTAGAATTTTCATAGGATAAGGTTTAATGGTTAATGGTTTTTGATTAGGGTCCCCCGAGTAAAATCGGGGGTTCTTTTTTTATACCATTAAAAGCCTTTTATATCCTTAACTGGTTTCTTCAGCATTTGTGTGTTCTCATTACCCATATTCTCCAGGATCCAGTTTGTCATTTTACTCCATAAATGGAAAGTGGTATTATCCAATCCACCAGAAATGCCATGGTTCTTATTCGGATAATAGGCACTTTCAAAATCAATATTACTTTTCACCAGTGCTTTCACCATTTCTGTTGAATTCTGAAAATGCACATTATCATCGGCAGTACCATGAATGAGCAGATATTTTCCTTTTATTTTATCAGTGAAGAAGATCGGTGAATTATCATCATATCCTTTAGGGTTCTCCTGTGGTGTACGCATATAGCGCTCGGTATAAATGTTATCATAAAAACGCCAGTTGCTAACAGGTGCTACCGATACAGCCGCACTGAATACTTCATTTCCTTTTGTGATAGCCAGCGCGCTCATGAATCCACCAAAGCTCCAGCCCCAGTGACCAATATTATTTTTATCAACATAAGGCATAGTGGTCAGGTATTTTGCCGCGTCGATCTGATCTTCGATCTCAAATTTTCCTAACTGCAAATAAGTTTTTTTCTTGAACTCCTCTCCGCGAAAACCAGTACCGGTATTATCAACACTAACTACTATAAATCCTTTTTGTGCCAGCAATTGATGCCAGGTGCTAACAGATCCAAAACGATTGGACACCTGTTGTGAACCCGGACCGCCGTAATTACAAAAAAGCACCGGATATTTTTTTGATGGGTCGAAATTAGCTGGTTTCAGCATCCAGCCATTCAGGGTGTCTCCTTTGCTATTTGGAACACGTATGAATTCCGCTTTCCCAAAATTGTATTCATTTAGTTTTTCTTTCAGCTTCGCACTTTCTCCAATTGTTTTCACTTCCTTCACTGTCAGATTCTTTTTCTTATCAATGGCGATCTCATTCAGCGTAACGCGCTGGGGTGTGTTGATATCTGTCATGTAATCGTAAAACCGGTTAAAGCTATCATTAAGAATCACCCTGTGCCAGGCTTCCCCATTGGTAAGCTGAGTCACTTTCTTTCCTTCAAAATCTGATACAAAAACATTACGGTCCATAGGACGTGGCCATGCCATTGTATAAAATATTCTCTTGTTCGCTTCATCTACCGCATTAACCTCCGTTATTTCAAATTTGCCCTTGGTCACCTGCGTCTTTGTCTTGCCATCCAGGCTATATAGATATAGATGCTTATACCCGTTCATTTCGCTGGTGAAAAGAAAATTCTTTCTATCTTTTAAAAACCACCAGTCATCATTGATCTCTACGAAATATTTATTTTTCTCTTCGTATAAAAGGCTGGCAGCTCCTGTCTGCGCATTGGTCGCAAGCAGCTTCAGATCATCCTGGTGCCTGTTCAGCCAATATACAATTAACGTTTTATCTTCTTGTGTCCATTTAATACGCGGAATATAAATATCACCCTGATCATACTGGGCTTTCACATCTTTATTTTTTGCCACATCATAAATATGGATCTCCACTTTAGAATTCTCCTCTCCTGCCTTTGGATATTTATAGGTGTATTGTTTATTATAGCTATTGTCAAACTGCGTGAACTGATATTCTTTAACGCGGCTTTCATCAAAACGATAATAGGCCAGGTAATTACCTTCCGGACTCCAGTCAAAAGCACGGGTGAATTCAAATTCTTCCTCATATACCCAATCACAATTGCCATTGATGATCTCGTTCCATTTACCATCGGTAGTAACTGCCCTTGAACTATGCGTAGCAATATCATATAGATAAAGATTGTTATTCATCACGTATGCGATCTTATCTCCTTTTGGAGAAAGGGTAGGGTGCATTACCTTTTCTTTTTCCAGTGGGTAAAGTTTTTGCGCTACAGCATCATAGAGATAAACGAATGATTTGGAAGAACGGCGATAGATAGATTCGCTACCTTTTTTAAGTATTACCGTATTAGGATATTTTGTGCTGAAAATAATATCATCTGCCTGCCCGAATGATTTCCCATTTTCATCCTTAATTGTTTCAGTCTTTATCTCCGGATCTTTTGATTTATGGTCAAAGTCCGCTCGGATACCGCCTTCACCACGAAAAGTCCCTTTCTTATAAATGTCTTCAAGAGTGATCTCTTTTTTCTGTGCCTGAATAAGTAAAGGGAGAAAAAGGACCAGTG
>JAYTXP010000283.1:0-6181 GCA_043742885.1 Chitinophagaceae bacterium
AAGCATTTGGCATTGCCTCTTTTTTGATCTGTACTTTCTTTTTTGTAGTTGGGGTGAACCTGCTCTTCCGTGCCAGAGTATTTTCCATCTGGAGAAATCTGAAATATATAACACTGGGCCTATTGGTGCTTTCTGTATCATTATCATTTGTACTGGGTGAAAGCGAGTTTCCTTTTGGTGGCGCGGTAGGAGATATGATCATTGCCAAAATGGAAGCAGCATTGGGCGGTTTTGGTACAGGGGCTGTATTGGTGTTGTTGGCTGCCGGTTATTTCATCTGGCAATTCAATCCAAGTTTTAAATGGCCGGCAAAAGATGAGAAAATGAATATGGGAGATCAGCCCATTATTGAAGAGCCATCCGAAGAAAATGGTGCGACGCTTATCATCAATGACATTTATGCTGATAAAATAAAAGATAATTCAAATAAAGGAAATAGCCTTGTTGCCGGTACAGATATAGTGATCAACTTTCCTGATGAAAAACCTCTACCTGCACTGGAACTCGTTGAAAAGGATGAAGAAGTTGTGCTGGATATAGTAGAAAAGATCGAAAGAAACCAGCCTACACCAGAAAAAGAAATTGTTAGTGAGATCATGCATGGTCATGAGGATCAGAACAAGGAAAATTTAGATATTCCTCCTCTTCCGCCAAAGACAGAAAAAAATATTTTACCTTCTGATGATGGAATTGAACTGGAAATAAAAACGGTACCCGAAGAGGCGCTAGAGGAGGAACTGATCACAGAGAATCTTCCTCCCTATGAACCAACGCTCGATCTGAGTTCTTATAAATATCCGAAGCTAGATTTCCTTGATAATCATGGTAGTGATAAGATCATACAGGACCCGCAGGAATTAGAAGCGAATAAGATCCAGATCATTAATACACTTCGAAATTATTCAATCGAGATACAGAAGATCAGTGCCACCGTGGGGCCTACAGTTACTTTATATGAGATCGTTCCGGCTCCGGGTGTTCGTATTTCAAAGATCAAAAACCTGGAAGACGATATAGCACTTAGTCTTGCTGCCCTTGGTATTCGAATTATTGCACCTATACCAGGTAAAGGAACCATTGGTATTGAAGTGCCGAATGTGAGAAAGACCATGGTCAGCATGAAGTCAATGCTTAGTTCTGAAAAATTTCAGATAAATAATTTCAGTCTGCCCATTGCCATTGGAAAAAAGATCGATAACGAGAATTATATTGTTGATCTGGCTACCATGCCGCACCTGCTGATGGCAGGAGCAACCGGCCAGGGAAAATCAGTAGGTATTAATGCGATCCTGGTCTCCCTGCTGTATAAAAAGCATCCTTCCCAGTTGAAATTCGTCATGATCGATCCCAAGAAAGTGGAGCTTAGTATTTATAGAAAAATAGAAAAGCATTTTCTAGCCAAACTACCAGGAGAAGAAGATGCCATCATCACGGATACAAAAAAAGTGGTGAATACACTGAATGCGCTTTGCATAGAAATGGATAATCGCTATGATCTTTTGAAAGAAGCGCATGCAAGGAATATCAAAGAGTACAATGAAAAATTTATAAAGAGAAGGCTTAACCCTGAAAAAGGCCATCAATATCTTCCTTTTATAGTACTGGTGATCGATGAGTTTGCCGATCTGATCATGACTGCCGGTAAAGAAATTGAAATGCCAATTGCAAGACTTGCCCAGCTGGCAAGAGCGGTAGGTATTCACCTTATTATCGCTACACAGCGTCCTTCTGTAAATATTATTACCGGAACTATTAAGGCCAATTTCCCGGCCAGGATAGCCTTTAAGGTTTCATCAAAGATCGATTCAAGAACCATTCTTGACACAGGTGGTGCAGAGCAATTGATCGGGAAGGGGGATATGTTAATTTCAAATGGTAACGAGGTGACCCGGCTTCAATGTGCCTTTGTTGATACTCCCGAAGTAGAGAAAATAGTTGATTTTATTGGCGATCAGCAAGGATACCCTCAGGCCTTCCTGCTTCCGGAATATGTAGATGAAAAAGAGTTGGATGGGCGGGATTTTGATATGAATGATCGTGATTCGCTTTTTGAGGATGCGGCCAGGTTGATCGTGCAAAACCAGATAGGTTCTACCTCCCTTTTACAAAGAAGAATGAAACTGGGATATAACCGTGCAGGCAGATTAATGGATCAATTGGAGGCTGCAGGAATTGTGGGCCCAAGTCAGGGATCTAAGGCCCGTGACGTATTGATAAAAACTGACATGGAACTCCGGCAACATCTTGACCTTCTGAGTTAGTCGTTTTAGTTATGTCAATGTTAACATAATTTACGTCATACAACCAAACGAAGTGTATAGCAATCCTATTTCCATAATTCAGCTATCTTTGCATGGCTTTAGAGACAATTTATTTATATGAAGAAGATATATTTACTTTTTACGATACTTGCGATTTCAACTCTGTCTTTTGCTCAGAGCAAAAATGATCCGGCTGCAAAAGCAATACTCGATGCCGTTAGCTCAAAATTTAAAACCTATTCTACAGTTTCCGCCAATTTCACATACAAAGTTGAAAATGCCGCAGGTAAAGCATTGTCAACTAAAACCGGCTCCATTCAAATGAAGGCTACTAAGTATAAAGTGGTTTTCAGCGGACAGGAGATATTCCGCAATGGAGCTACTGTTTGGAATTATGATAAGGGGACTAATGAGGTTACGATCAATAAACTTGATAATTCCGCAGGTGCGATAACTCCACAAAAATTATTTACCAATTTCTACGATAAGGATTTTCTTTATTTACTTAATGGAGAAAAAAAGATAGGAGGTAAGGTGATACAGGAAATTGAAATGACACCAGTTGATAAATCTAAACTATTCCATAAAGTCTATTTGCAAATAGTTAAAGCCACCAATACTATTTACAGTACAAGAGTACTTGAAAATGCAGGTAACCGTTATTCCTATACAGTGACTTCAATGAAAACAAATCTTCCACTGAACGAAGGTATATTCACTTTTGACAAAAAAAAATATCCAAAGGTGGAGGAGATCGATTTGAGGTAATAATTAATAATTATTAATGGCCCTTCGGATTTTCAAAAGCTTTTCCAGTAATCCCTCAAGAAGTTCCAGCTTCAGCATGTTGGCTCCATCGCTTTTTGCGAGTGCAGGGTTGGGATGTGTTTCGATAAACAATCCATCGGCGCCGGCAGCTATGGCCGCTTTAGCAATAGTGCCAATCATTTCAGGATTGCCTCCTGTAATTCCCGAACTTAAATTTGGTTGCTGCAATGAATGAGTAACATCCATTACTACGGGTACTCCATGTGCCTGCATCTGAGGAATATTTCTAAAATCAACTACCAGATCCTGGTAGCCGAATGTAGTTCCTCTTTCTGTCAGCATTATTTTGTCATTTCCTGTATGCCTAATTTTCTCCACTGCAAATCGCATGGCTTCACCGCTAACGAATTGTCCTTTTTTTACATTGACGATCTTTCCTGTTCTTCCGGCAGCCACAAGCAGATCGGTTTGCCTGCATAAGAAAGCTGGGATTTGTAATATATCTACTACTGCTGCGGCCATCGCGGCTTCAGCAGGTGAATGAATATCTGTTACAATAGGTAAACCAAGTTTTGTTTTTACTTCCTTTAAAATTTGAAGTGCCTTATCATCGCCCAGCCCGGTAAAGGAGGAAGCGCTGGTACGATTTGCTTTTCTATAGGAGGCTTTAAAAACATAAGGAATGCCAAGTTTCCTGCAAACAGATGAAACCTTAGTGGCTATTTCCATTACGATCTCTTCAGATTCTACTACACAGGGTCCGGCAAGAAGAAAGAAATTTCCCTTCTCATATTGCTGTTCTTTGAAGATATCTGTTAAGTATTGTTGCATCGGGCAAATATACCTAAATAGTCGATTCTTCATTAAGGCTGCAGGGGAGCAGGGTTTTTGAATGTCAATATTCTAATTTCTGCCCTGCTTTTCCTTATTTTGCAATAATTGCTTTGCTATGGTTAAAGAAAAAATACTTGTCATAGGCGCCTCTGGTCAAATAGGAGTTGAACTCACAATGGCGCTTCGTAAAATATATGGCAACTCAAATGTGATCGCTTCTGATCTGAGAGAACAGAATCCTTTGCTTGAAGGTACCGGCCCTTTTGTGGCACTTGATGTAATGAACAAAGAAATGCTCCATGTGCAGGTTATCCGACAGGGAATTACTCAGATATATCTGCTGGCCGCCATCCTCTCCGCTACAGGCGAAAAAAATCCATCCCTGGCCTGGAACCTTAATATGCAGGGATTGCTAAATGTGCTGGACATTGCAAGGGAAGAAAAATTGCATAAAGTATATTGGCCCTCGTCTATCGCTGTATTCGGTCCAACCTCTCCAAAGGAAGATTGTCCACAGCAAACGATTATAGAACCATCTACGGTATACGGTATCAGTAAATATGCGGGAGAATTCTGGTGTCATTATTTTAATCAGCGTTTTAAAGTGGATGTGCGTAGCCTTCGCTATCCCGGACTGATCAGTTATAAATCACCTCCGGGTGGTGGCACAACTGATTATGCGATAGAAATATTTTATGAGGCGCTGGATGACAAAAAATATACCTGCTTCCTGAAAAAGGATACTTATTTGCCCATGATGTATATGCCAGATGCGATTCGCGCTACCATTGAACTCATGGAGGCACCGGCAGAAAAAATATCAATTCGTACTTCATATAATTTATCTGGCATGAGCTTTTCTCCCAGTGAAATTGCTGAAGCTATACAAAAGCATATTCCTGATTTCCAGATGGAGTATAAACCAGATTACAGGCAAGCCATCGCTGATAGCTGGCCCGAAAGCATTGACGATAGTGTAGCCCGATTTGACTGGGGTTGGAAGGAGGAGTATGATCTTGAAAGAATGGTGAAGGATATGATGATCAATCTCAAAAAAATCTGATCAGCTCAATAATTTTTTCGAGGTAAATTTTATCTGTTTCATCAAAACAGGAAAGTTCCTCACTGTCAACATCAAGAATAGCAATCACTTCACCCATTCGGATAATTGGTACTACGATCTCTGAGCGGGAAAGGCTGCTGCATGCGATATGGCCTGGAAATTTTTCTACGTCTGATACAATCAGTGTTTTCGCCTGAGCCCAGCCGCTTCCGCAGACTCCACGGCCTTTTTGAATTCGGGTACAGGCTACTGGCCCCTGGAATGGGCCTAATACCAGCTCATTTTCCTTCACCAGGTAAAAGCCGATCCAAAGCCAGTTGAACTGCTCCTTTAATGCACCAGTAATATTGGCCAGGTTCGCGATAATATCCGGTTCACCTTCCAATAAACCCAGCACCTGGGGAAGAAGCGATTCATATTGCTCTTCCCTGGTTCTTTTTATGATTTCAAGATCCTCTGCCATAGATCAAAGTTAAGCCTTCGAATATTTAAAGCTATCCACATTAAGTCAAAAAAAATAATACCGATTTCGTTTTAATATTTTGATTAACTAAAGCCTTTTTAGCGGTTTTTCTTAGTAATAAAGGGGGAGTTTATGTTGGATATACCCAATAACCGCGTATTTAATACGGCGAAAAGCGAAAATGTTTGCTGGTTTAAGCATTATTCATTTCTATAATTTAACAATAGCCCCATACTGATCTAATTTTATAAAGAGTTTAAATCCTGTATTCCTTACAATCATGAAAGGCCCAGTATCATTTATATTATTATTTATCGCTTTTGGCGCATTTGGCCAGGGAACTAATTGTAATAATCCTTATAACCTGATTCTTGATGAAGTGCCTAAGGATTTCAGTATTTCTGCCACCACTGGTTCTGCGCTGCATTGTACTAAACCTGAATATACTGGTACTGGCTATCTTACTGTGTTTTCTTTTACAACAAATGGAACTGCCAGTTGTGTACTGGTAGATATTACTACTTCAGGTTTGCAACCTGCGGAAGTGCTTCTTTATGATCGCTGCAGCGGCGCGGGGGCGCTTCAAAATTTAATAACTGCTTCCAGTATTTGCTTTGATGACGGCACAGGGCTCTGGGCTCCAAGCGAAACAACAGTGATGGGAGCTAATAAAACATATTTCTTAAGAGTTTGGACCCGAAATACCGGAACCTTAAATCTTTCTGCCAAAAGTTATGCGCCATCTAATAACACCTGTGCAGGCGCTACCAGAATAAGTCCTGTTCCGCTTCC
>JAYTXP010000284.1:0-20704 GCA_043742885.1 Chitinophagaceae bacterium
TGGCAACTATATACCAGTTGGGACAAGGGAACCATTAAACTAAGTCAACAAGGCTGAAGTACATTTGTCTTGTATCCTTTCCTATATCAGCCCCAGTAAAATATTTGAATCCATTTTTCTCATAAAATCCCAAAGATTTTGCATACGCATCAACTGTGATATACTGACACCCGGTTCTATTATCAGTAATGAACATTCCTTTTATGAGGTCTAATAACTGACAACCGAACTTGGCTCTTTGATATTTATGATGTACAGCTAGACGGCCAATTTTTACGGCTGGATAACTTTTATATTTTTTCCCATCAGGCATCACTCCCTGAATCAATCTCTTAAACCCTCTATTGGACTCAAAATCGGTTATAGATATTTTATCGTTGCTCACGCTAAAAAATGCAAGTGTTTCACCATTATATTCAAATAGATAAGTAACAGAAAGCAACTTTCCTAAATAATTTTTCGAATCATTTATTAGAAAATCATTTAGGTCGTTGTCCTGACAATCAAATGGTAGGAATGTGTAAGTCGGGGATAGCCTAATGATTAATACCTGTGATATTTCTATTGGCGGATTCAGCAGTTTTAAAGAGGTTGTAGTTTTTTAATATCCGCTCCTTCTCCTGTTTAATGGCATAAGAATCCCTAGTCGCATTTTGTTCATCGAGGAACTTTTTTGCGTCCTTACCTTTCAGTATAGGAGTTTCTTTAATAGGCTTTGCCATAACGAAGTTTTAAGTTAAACCAGTAATTAGTAGGACGGAAAATTAGGCCAAAAGGTAGCTTCAGAGGGAGAATTATAATGCAATTAACAGGATTATTTGAATTTCTATCGCAAAAGTACTAAGGATTATTCAATTTTTCAAAGAAGAAATACGAAACATATGGTAGAGTAGGCGAATGTGTTTGCTTATTTACCAATTAACTGATTGTATTTCAATCTCCCATCGCTCTTTTGCAACACCAAATCAAACCTTTCCGCATCTGTGATTTTCCTTGTATTATAACGTGCGGCAAATTCATCACAATACCTTTGTAAATGCCAAGGGCTTACCTGATGAAAGATTCCAATAATACCCCTCTTTAACAGGCTCCAAAAGTTTTCTATGCCATTGGTATGAAACCCACCTCTTACATATTCTCCCTTAGAGTGATCAACTACCACATGGGTAAAGTCTGTACCCTTTGAGAGAAAGGCATACATAGCAAAACTATCAGTTACCATAGTACTTCCTTTTTGTACATAGGTATCAACCAAGTGCTGTGCTTCTTTCTTACTCACCCAGGCAGAGACCTTAACAACGACATTACCGCCAGTTTCAACAATCCCGAACACAGGAGTCTTAATATCGTTCTTTGGAATACCACGAGTTCCCTTTTCTCTTGGTAGCCTTTTGCTAGCGTGCTTATTCCCTTCTTTCCCTCCCACATACGTTTCATCTATCTGAACTTGATTTTTCAGCATATTAGGGGCTTTAGCTCTGAGCATTTCACGAATACGATGATTAAGGAACCATGCAGTCTTTTGTGTTACGCCAAGCTGCCTGCTGATTTGTAAAGAACTTACACCCTTCTTAGAAGATGTACCAAGATAGATTGCAGCAAACCATGTACGCAAAGGAATTTTAGAATTTTCATATACGGTTCCAACTCTTACAGTGAATTTCTTGTAACACTCTTTATCCTTGCATTTAAAACCTCTACTTGTACGATATGCCCCAACAACTCCGCAAAATGGGCAAGCAATATTTCCGCCCCATCTCTTTCCTTCAAGATAAGAAATACAAGTCTCTTCATCCTTGAAGTAGTCGAATAATTCGGGTAGTGTTTTAAAATGTGTCATAAACAAATGTAGAATTTTAATTTCATATATTAAAATTTAATTCATACTTTTACACTATATTTATTTATGACAAAAGAGTTAGACCCTTTTTATAGAAAATTTAAGTGTGAGGAAAATTCTATCGCATTTTTAGAGTCCATTAGATGGAACGGCCATCCAAAATGCCCTAAATGTGGTTCACCTAAGAATAGTCTTGTAAAGGGTAAGTTCGCCCATCATTGCAATTTCTGTAATAGAACCTTTACGGTGACTGCAAATACAGCTTTCCATAAAAGCAAAATTGATTTGCAAAAATGGTTTTATGCTATACACGATATGTTACTATTGGGCAATAATACCTCTGCCAGGGATTTAGCAGGGAAAATAGAAGTCGCAAAAGATACAGCATGGGCAATGCAGAAAAAGATAAAAATAGCCTTAATTACTTCCCCTCAATTCATATTGGCGATTGACAAAAACTTAAATGATATTTTATGAAAAACAGAGTATACGTTATCCCTAAAGCCCAATACAACGGTGATGTAGATTTAAATGGATTTAAAATTACATCTTCTGTTTTAGATGATGGTAGAAGGATATTCTCAGAAAGGAGCCTAGCTACCGCCTTTGGTATTAAAGGTAGTGGCGCTTATTGGCAGAAAAAAAGGCACTCCAAGAGTGAAAGCGCTTTTTTGCCCGAATACCTATCGGCTAAATACCTACAACCATTCATACCCAATGAGTTAAAGGAGAAATTTGAAAGCGCCATTTTATATATTTCTAAAGGTGGGCAGGAGTCAACCGGAATAGATGCAACTATTTTAGCAGACATCTGTGATGTGTACATTATAGCAAAAAATTCGGGTGTAAAAAACGAAAAATTTTTACTTGTTGCCGATAATGCCTACACAATGTTAAAAGCATTTGCAAAGGTTGGGATTGTTGCTTTGGTGGATGAGGCTACAGGTTATCAGGATGTTAGGATGAAGGATGAGCTAAATAAAATTTTCTTACAGGAATTATTGTTGGAGAGAGCAAAAAAATATGAAGTCACTTTCCCTTTGGAACTATATAAACAATGGTTTCGTTTGAATAGCTGGGAATGGAAGGTTGAAAATGCTCAAAAGAGACCTGGTGTAATAGGAACTTGGACAAACCAATATGTATATGATCGAATTACACCAGGCCTACTAAAAGAACTTGAAAGAAGAAACCCCAAAAATGATAAAGGGTACAGAGAGTTTAAACATTTTCAATTTCTTACGGATGAAGTTGGGGAACCTAAACTTAGAGAATTTTTTGGCGGCTTGGTGGCTCTTGCGAAAGCAAATACTTCTTGGAGAAAATACTTAGAGATGGTAAACATGGTTTATCCTATGCAGGGAGACCAACTAAAATTACATCTTCCAAATGATGATGATTAAAAATAAAGGGCTTTTTCAGCCCTTTTAAAATACTAGCAGGAAAGAACGGTATCACTATATGTGCCATGAACCCCGTACTGGTTAGCCCTCTCATTAGGGGTTTTCTTTCGGGGATTTCCCGTTGTGCAAAGTTACTAAATTTGTATTATGGCAAAAGCAAAGAAGAAAGCGAGAAAACGTCCTGAAAAATACGTCCCCAAGCTAAAGATAGAGGGCAGCTTTGAGGACGTTATAAAGGTTTCGGTAACCCCTAATAAGGAATCCAATGTTAGTCCAACCAAGAAAAAAAAGTAAACTGCAAACCGTTTACTTTATTCTAAGATTTGCCTTACTACTTGGGTGGATAATGGCTCCTATGCTTTTACATGACGCCTGCGAAAAAAGAGAACGACCTATACCGGAGGACATAATGGCTGCGGTTTATTTAGTATGGTATGGTGCTGGGCTGGGTTGGACGTGGTATATAACAAAAGATCAGCCCATTCAAAGAGATACCCCTAGAAAGCCAACATATATCAAAAATCCGGACGATTGGATTGATAGATAAATTCTCAAAATGAACTACAAAACTAGACTTAAAAAAATAGGCGGGTATGTACTTGGCTTGCTTTTTATTGCGTATATAATATGGTCTGCAATACATTTTTCATCTCCAAAAGATCATTACAACGGGGCAAATAAAAACCTAGATATGTATCCTTAAAATATCATTTTTAACCCACTTTTGTCCCAACTGGTATATAGTTGCCAAATAATTTTTCCATTTCCTTCCTCACCCGAATTAACTTTAGGCATGCTTTGTCCTCCTCTCACTATTACAATTCTTGGTAGCGGCACCAGTTCGGGGGTACCCATGATCGGTTGTGATTGTGAGGTCTGCAAATCCGAGGATCCACATGATGACAGGCTTCGTTCCAGTATTCTCGTTCAATCCGCAAGCACTAGTATTGTAGTGGATACCGGACCTGATTTCAGAACCCAGATGCTGAGGCAAAAAATCAGAAAACTCGATGCTGTGATCCTAACTCATCCGCATAAAGATCACCTGGCCGGACTGGATGATATACGTGCTTTTAATTTTTTTAATAAAAGATCAATCGATATTTACGCTGATTCTATGACAGAGGAAGTCGTGCGACGTGATTTTCATTATGCTTTCTCTGACACCAAATATCCCGGCATTCCTCAACTGGAAATGCATACTATCAACCAGGAACCTTTTACGGTGGGAGATATTCCTATTATTCCGGTACTTGTATGGCATATGAAAATGCCCGTAATGGGTTTTCGCTTTGGAAAATTTACCTATATCACAGATGCCAACAGAATAGATCCGGAACAAATGGATAAGATACGTGGTTCAGAAGTTATGGTATTGAATGCACTGCGCAGAGAAAAACATATTTCTCATTTTAATCTGGAAGAAGCCATTGAGACTGTCAATGAATTAAAAGTGCCGGCAGTTTATTTTACGCACCTTTCTCATCAAATGGGAAAACATGAAGATGTAGAAGCAGAGTTGCCTGATGGTATGCACCTCGCTTATGATGGATTGAAGATCTATATAAAATGATCATTTAACAACCGCTAATAAGAGAACCTCTTCGTATAATTTTCGGATCACATCGGGTAGAAGCAGCGGATTAATCTCTAGTTGAGGAATGAGTTCCACCAGGGTATTGATCCGGCCTTCTGTTGGCAGGAATTTATTCAACACCACTACTTTTTTTTGTTCCAGTATGCAGTAGCCGCTTTGGAAAGTACCCCGCTCATAGCGTAATACATAACCGCATTCTTTAGGTATGTCTTCCAGTTTATCGAGTGTGGATTGATTGTATCTCATTCGTCTGCAAATTTAAGTTCCGAAGGAATTATCAAAAAACAATACAGGGCTTTATTATCCACAACGGATTCACTTATTGACCTACTTGCTCTCCATTTTAATCACCGGTACGATCATCTCTTCAAGACTGATCCCTCCATGCTGAAAAGTATTGCGGTAATAATTCACGTAGTAATTATAGTTATTGGGATAGCAAAGAAATCCATCTTCCTTGGCGAATATATAGGAGGAGTTCACACTGGGTACCGGCAATCCGGCAATACGCGGGTCACGGAAGGCCAGCACTTCCCTTGGTTCATAATTCAGGTTACGTCCATGCTTATATCGAAGATTGGTAGTGGTCTGTTTATCGCCAACCACCTTACAAGGTGTTTTCACACGTATGGTACCATGATCTGTTCCAAGTACCAGCTTAATTTTTTTATCCGCCACCTTTTTCAATGCCTGATGCAATGGAGAATGTTCAAACCAGGAAGTAGTAATACTTCGATAGCTGATCTCATCACCTGCGAGTTCTTTTAATACTTCCATCTCTGTGCGGGCATGACTAAGCATATCTACGAAATTGTAGACTATCACATTCAGATCATTGTTCAGAAGATTATGAATATTATTCACCAGGTCCAGTCCAGCCTGGTTATTCACCACCTTGGTATAAGAAACTTTCAGATCATTTTTTCCAAGTCTTCTTAACTGACCACGAAGAAATTCTTCTTCATTCAGATTCTTTCCTCCTTCTTCATCATCATTTTTCCATTGTACCGGGTATTGTTTTTCAATATCGATTGGAAGAAGTCCGGAGAAGATCGCATTTCTCGCGTAATGAGTAGCAGTAGGAAGGATACTGTAAAAAGTATCTTCTTCCAGTATGCGAAAACTTTCCGCGAATATGGGTTGTATGGATTTCCATTGGTCGAAGCGAAGATTATCGATCAATACAAAGAAAAGAGGAGTTCCTTTTTCCAAATGAGGAAGCACCTTGAATTGAAGCAGGTTATGACTCATTACCGGCGCTGAAGCGGACTTTGGGTTTACCCAATTGATATAATTCTTAGAAACAAATTTGAAGAACTCAGTATTGGCCTCTCCTTTCTGACTTTGCAAAACTTCCTGCATTTCCGGGCTATTACTTTTCTCCATTTCCAGTTCCCAGTACACTAACTTTTTATAAATATCCATCCACTCGTTAAAGTCTGGATTGCTGTTAAGTGCCATGAAAAGATTACGAAACTGTTGCTGATAGGCCGTTGTGGTTTTTTCTGCCACCAGTCTCTTATTGTCGATGATCTTTTTTAAGCTGAGCCAAACCTGGTTAGGGTTAACCGGCTTGATTAGGTAATCGCTGATCTGAGAACCAATGGCTTCATCCATCAGGTTCTCCGTTTCATTCTTTGTGATCAAAACGATCGGAAGGGCCTGCTTCACTTCTTTGATCTTGGCAATGGTTTCCAGTCCGGAGATACCCGGCATACTTTCATCAATCAGCACCACATCTACTTGATTTTCCTTTACATAATCAATTGCATCAAAACCATTGGTGAAAGTTTGCACCTCATAGCCCTTATTTTCGAGAAATAATTTTTGTGATTGCAGACTTTCTATTTCATCGTCGACCCAAATGATCTTTGCAAGCGCCATTAAATTAATTTTATTGTTTTTGACCTGGATCTCAAAAATAGACTTTTAAATCCTCCATTCGTAGTTTTGTCCTTTCCACCGCAAATGGTCGGGGGTCTTTAACAAAACGTCAACAATGGAAACAGCCCGTAAGATCATCAATGACCCGGTTTATGGATTTATAACGATTGATGATCCACTTATATTTCAATTGATCTCGCATCCCTGGTATCAGCGACTCAGGAATATCAGCCAGATGGCCTTTGCTAATTTCGTTTATCCGGGTGCTGTTCATTCCCGATTACATCATTCGCTGGGCGCCTATCACCTGATGGGGTTTGCTCTTACTGAACTTAAAAGAAAAGGAATTGATATCAGTAAGGAGGAAGAATTGGGAGCCCGTGTTGCGATCCTGTTACATGATATTGGTCACGGACCATTTTCGCACGCATTGGAAAATGAACTGACCGGCAATGTGAGTCATGAGACCATCTCACTGATGCTGATGAAAAAATTAAATGAAGAATTGAATGGTCAGTTGAGCACTGCCATCAGCATATTTACAAATAGTTATCCCAAACCATTTTTGCATCAGCTGGTATCAGGGCAATTGGATGTAGATCGTATGGATTACCTGAATCGTGATAGTTTTTTCACCGGTGTAGCGGAAGGAGTGATCGGCTATGACCGCATCATTAATATGCTGATCGTAAAAGATGGGAACCTTATGGTAGAAGAGAAAGCTATTTATTCTATTGAGAAATTCCTGGTATCCAGAAGGCTGATGTACTGGCAGGTTTATTTGCATAAAACAGTGCTGGGCGCTGAAATGATGCTGGTGAATATTATTCGCAGAGCAAGGCAATTGATACATGAAGGCATTAAACTGGAAGCGGCCACAAAAGAAGTGGATCATTTTCTTCATGACAATTCTAATATAGAAAAGCATCTGGATATATTCTGCCTGATGGATGATCATGATATTATGGCTTCAATAAAAAAATGGATACATCATGAAGACAAAGTATTGGCCCTATTGTCAAAAGCCTTGTTTGAAAGAGATCTGTATAAAGTAAAATTGGCCTCGGAACCATTTTCTTCTGCAATGGTGGAGGAAAAGAAAAAAAATGCCATTGAAAAATATGGACTGGATGAAAAAGAGCTGCCCTATTTCGTATTTACAGGCAAGGCCAGCAATACAACTTATGATCCGGGCGATGAAAGAATACGCATTCTTTTTAAAGATGGAAGCATCAGAGATATATCGGAAGTAGACAACGCACTGATACAACATAACCTCAGTGGCGCTGTGCAAAAACACTATATTTGTTTCACCAGGTAATTGAATTGAATGATTTTTTTTCCTGGCAATAAAAGCAGCAAAAGAAATGCAATTTTCAGCCTCCCAGATAGCTCTGCTCGTTAATGGAAAAATTGAAGGAGACCCGAATGTTACGGTTTCTTCATTTGGTAAGATCGAAGAAGCTAAACCAGGTCAGATGTCTTTTCTAGCAAATCCTAAGTATGAAGAATTTCTTTACCAGACCGCGGCTTCGGTGGTAATTATCAACGATAATCTTGAACTTAAACATCCTGTTGGATCAACACTGATCCGTGTACCGGATGCATACTCTGCTTTTGCAGCGCTGCTTACTAAATACCAGGAAATGCAGCAGCAGCAATTAACTGGCAGACAGGATCCTTCTTATGTTGCTTCTACTGCCAGTATCGGAGAACAGGTTTATATAGGCGCCTTTGTTTATATCGGTGAAAATGTCACCATTGGCGATCATACTAAATTATATCCCGGCGTATATATTGGCGATAATGCTAAGATCGGTGCTAATACCGTTTTACATCCTGGTGTGAAGATCTATCATCATTGTGAAGTGGGAAGTCAGGTGATCATACATGGTGGAACTGTGATCGGTGCTGATGGTTTTGGTTTTGCGCCACAACAGGATGGAAGTTATCAGAAAGTTCCCCAGATAGGAAATGTGGTGATTGAGGATCGTGTAGAAATCGGGGCCAATACTTGTATAGACAGAGCCACCATAGGATCCACTTTGATAAAAGAAGGCGCCAAACTGGATAACCTGATACAGATCGCGCATAATGTGGAGGTAGGAAACTTTACTGTGATCGCTGCACAGACCGGTATCAGCGGTTCAACCAAAATGGGAAAACATGTTATGATCGGCGGACAGGCTGGCCTTGCAGGACATTTGTATTTGGGTGATGGTGCAAAGGTCAATGCTCAATCCGGATTGGGCAAATCGCTGAAACCAGGGCAATCCGTGACCGGTTCCCCGGCATACGATTATGGTCAGGCCATACGAGCACAATCCACTGCAAGAAATTTACCTGAAATAGAAAAGAGACTAAGAGAACTGGAAGAATTGGTAAAAAAACTTACAGCAAATTCCTAGAGACGCCTCAAAGCCTCTAATTCCCTAATTAAATTATATTTGCGGCTATGATAGCCTCAAACGATAACAAAACATATCCTGGGGGAACTATGCCTACAAACTTCAACCCTGATAAGCAACATACGCTGAAAATGGCAGTAAGCATTTCAGGTACCGGACTGCATACTGGCATTATGGCCGACCTTACATTGAAGCCAGCCGCTCCTGGATTCGGTTATCAGTTTCAGCGCATCGACCTTCCTACCCGTCCCATTATTAAAGCCGATTGTGATTTGGTTACAGACGTAAGTCGTGGTACCACTCTTGAATCTAATGGAGCGAAAGTAAGTACAGTAGAACATGTGCTGGCTGCATTGGTTGGAATGGGTATTGACAATTGTCTTATTGAGATCAACGGACCTGAAATGCCCATAATGGATGGCAGTTCGCAGCCATTTGTAGAGCTGATCGAAGATTCGGGAATAGAAGAACAGGATGCCGCCAAGATCTGGTATTCAATAGATGAGAATATTTATTATTACGATGAAGGGAAACGAGTGGAAATGGTGGCTATGCCTTCGATGGAATACCAGGTGACCACTCTGATCGACTTTAATTCTCCGGTATTGGGAACACAGCATGCAGGCCTTAAGCATATAAAAGATTTCAAAACGGAGATCTCCCCATGTCGCACTTTTTGTTTTCTGCACGAACTTGAAGCACTGCTTGATCATAACCTGATCAAAGGTGGTGACGTAAACAATGCCATCGTGATCGTTGACAAACCTGTTGGGGAAGAAGAAATGGGAAGGCTGCAGAAAATTTTTAAGAAGGAAAAAATAGAAGTAAAAAGTGAGGGTTATCTGAATAACCTGGAACTGCGTTTTCCCAATGAACCAGCACGTCACAAACTGCTTGATGTGATCGGTGACCTTGCGCTGATCGGTTATCCTATCAAGGGCAGGATCATTGCCAATCGTCCGGGTCATAGCACCAATGTGGCCTTTGCACGAATGATCAAACAATATATCAAGAAGAATAAGCATACAAGAGGGGTGCCTGTTTATAATCCTAACCTGCCTCCTATTTATGATCAGCAGTTCATTGAAAAAACACTGCCGCACCGTTATCCATTCGCTTTAGTGGATAAGATCATTGAATTGAGCGACACTCATATTGTGGGCGTAAAAAACATCACTTTCAATGAATGGTTCTTCCAGGGTCATTTTCCTGGAAACCCCGTGATGCCAGGTGTATTGCAGATCGAAGCCCTGGCGCAATGCGGAGGCATTCTGGCTATTAATCTCAGCGGACAGGGACAATACGATACTTATTTTCTGAAGATCGACAATTGTAAGTTCAAGAATATGGTAAAACCTGGTGATACACTTATTCTGAAGATGGAACTTTCTGCTCCGATTCGCCGTGGAATCTGTGAAATGAAGGGAACTGCCTATGTAGGAAGTAAGGTTTGCGCGGAAGCTGACCTGGTGGCCCAGATCGTAAAAAGATAGCACTATTTTAACTGTATAATTTCTTCCAAAATAGGCCCTAAATAAGGGCTTTTTTTGGCAGTATACCCACCCTATTTCCGTAAATTTGTGAGTTAGATTTTTCCCTTAAAAATTGGAGTGATCTCATCCTATTTATGAGTATAGAAACAACAGAAAAAATACCGGTTTCACAAGGCTCCTACGGAGCTGATAGTATCCAGGTTTTAGAAGGTCTTGAAGCAGTTCGTAAGAGACCAGCAATGTATATCGGAGATATTTCCGTGAAAGGTTTACATCACCTGGTTTATGAAGTCGTAGACAATTCCATTGATGAAGCGCTGGCTGGTTATTGCAAAAATATCCAGGTGATCATTCATGAAGACAATTCAGTTTCAGTTGAAGATGATGGCCGTGGTATTCCTACCGGCTTGCATGCGAAAGAAAAAAAATCAGCCCTGGAAGTAGTAATGACCGTACTGCACGCCGGTGGTAAGTTTGATAAAGGTTCGTATAAAGTTTCAGGAGGTTTGCATGGCGTGGGAGTAAGTTGCGTGAATGCACTTTCTGCCAAACTACATGTCATTGTAAATCGTGAAGGAAAAACATTTGAGCAGGAATACCGTATTGGCGTTCCTCAATATCCTGTTCGCGAAATCGGAAACAGCGATAAAACCGGAACTACTGTTCGTTTCTGGCCCGACACTACCATATTTACAACCAGTGTATACAATAGTGATATTCTTGAAAGCAGACTTCGAGAACTTTCTTACCTGAATCGTAAGATCCGTATTACCCTTACTGATCTTCGTGAGATGGATGACCTGGGTCAACCGATCTTTAAAGAATTTTATAGTGAAGGCGGAATTGTTGAGTTTGTTGAAATGCTTGACAACAGTGCAGGACGTACGCCACTGATACCAAAAATACTTTTTGTTGAAGGCCTGGACACTGATACCAATGTGGTAGTGGAAGTGGCCATGAATTATAACGATAGTTACAGCGAACATATTTATTCGTATGTCAATAACATAAATACCATTGAAGGTGGTACGCATGTGGCTGGCTTTCGTCGTGCGCTGACCAGAGTATTTAAATCTTATGGCGATCGCAATGGATATTTTGAGAAAGCCAAAGTAGAGATAGAAGGCGATGATTTCCGCGAAGGATTGAGTGCAATTATTTCGGTTAAAGTGCCGGAGCCACAGTTTGAAGGACAGACCAAGACCAAACTGGGAAACAGTGAAGTGGCGGGCGTGGTAGATAGCACTGTATCCAAAGTACTGAATGCTTATCTGGAAGAAAATCCAAAAGACGCCAGGAATATCATCAATAAAGTGATCCTCTCTGCACAAGCCCGCGCAGCAGCAAGAAAAGCAAGAGAACTGGTTCAGCGTAAATCTGTATTAACTGGTGGTGGGCTTCCCGGCAAGCTGGCCGATTGTTCTGATCGTGATCCGAAACGCTGCGAATTGTTTCTGGTTGAGGGAGATTCAGCGGGTGGTACGGCCAAGCAAGGTCGCGACCGTAGTTTTCAGGCTATCCTTCCTCTTCGGGGAAAGATCCTGAACGTTGAAAAAGCTATGGAGCATAAGATCTACGATAATGAAGAGATCCGCAATATGTTCACTGCACTCGGTGTCAGGATCGGAACAGCGGAAGATCCAAAAGCGCTTGATATAAGCAGGCTTCGATATCATAAGCTGATCATCATGACCGATGCCGATGTGGACGGATCGCATATCGCCACGCTTATCCTTACGTTTATTTACAGGTACATGAAGGAAATGGTAGAGCAAGGATATGTTTACATCGCCCAACCCCCGCTTTATCTTGTGAAGAAAGGTAAAGAACAATCTTATGCATGGAATGAGGATCAGCGTAAGCTCTGGATCGAAAAACTGGGCGGTGGAAAGGATGATTCAGTGAATGTGCAACGCTATAAAGGTCTTGGAGAAATGAATGCAGGACAATTATGGGATACAACAATGAACCCTTCTACACGTACATTAAAGGTGGTGACCATTGAAAGTGCCACAGAGGCCGATAGAGTGTTCAGTATGTTGATGGGCGATGAAGTAGCCCCCAGAAGGGAGTTCATCGAGTCTCATGCTAAATATGCTAAGCTGGACATCTAATATGTAACACTATAGAAATCAATAACTTAATTAGGCAATTGCGGAAATAATTTTTGTCCTTCACAAAATTCTAACATAAAAAACGGCTGGATAGCGTAATTTCAGGCATTACTAACTAAACTAAAGACAATGTCAGACGTACAGATCACCGCTTACAATGTAAAGACTAAAGAAAAAGGGGTAGTGATGCATGATGCAGTCATCACTAAAACTGCTAAAGGTGCTTATATGGCCCAGGGCAATGATGGCAAAGGTAATAAGCTCACCACGCTGATGAATGAAGCGAAGGCGTTGGCCGCAATTCAGGCTGGTATAGCGAAACAAGGCTGGTAAACCGGAACACCAATCAGAAGAAATAGAACCCATCCTGACCTATGGTCAGGGTGGGTTTTTTATGTTTACAGTCTGAGTAAACGGAAGTACCTTTTTTCATCATCCTTCGTTACTTCTATTGTATAAAGTCCGGCAGGTATGCCTTGAAGATCGATCGGTATTTTTTGCAGAAAGCCAGAACCCGTTTTTGAAAACTGTTTTATTATTTTTCCATTCTGATCGATCAGTCTGATTTGTAGAATAGTGCCCTCTGCTACCTGAAGGGTTAAATAAGAAATGCCTTCAGCCGGATTTGGATAAAGCTGCCATGGCAGATCATTATTAAATACGATGGGCCTGACAGATGAATAACGAAACTGTCCATCAATATCTACCATCTTCAGCCTGTAATAATAAACTCCGGTCTTACCTGCTTCAGCATCCGTGAAATTGTATTCTCTTTCAATACCTGTTCCTCCACTGCTATTTATCCTGGCCAGTGTAACAAATCTGTTTTGTTGATAATTGATATTTCCCCTTACTACCTCCAGTTCAAAATGACTGAGATTGAATTCATCGGTAGTTCTCCAGTTCAATAATACATCCGAATAATTTGATTGTCTTTTTGCGGTGAAACTTAAAAGTGTCAATGGCAATGGCTGACTACCACTAAGTCCGCCATTGCTTAGCCAGAATTCAGAGAAATCTTTCACTTTGAATTCAGCATAATAACCTACATCATAAGGCACCAACCGGACTTTTGATTTTATAATGAAACTATATACGCCGCCTGTGTTATCGGCAAGTGTACCATTTTCATTTATGATGGCAGGGTCATTGTATTTTGTTACCCCCAGTTCATATGCAGTAGTTGGTTTAGAGCAGGCACAACCGGTAGCGGCTATCAATGCTTCCGATTCCGCATCACTAAAATAATAGCGAACCGTGGCTGAATCCGAAAGTGATCTTGTGGCTGGCTTAATAGTGATATTTCTTTGTAAATAAAACTGATTACTGCTAACACGTGCAGCTCCGGTATAGATATAGGATTGTACATTAGTAGAGCCCATATTAGCCGTATTTGGATTTACGGCGGCAATGATCTTACCGGAACCAGGTTCTATGAAATTCACCCAATTACTTCCAGTAACATTGGGCTGGTTGATAACAGGACTATCACCTGTTGTCACATAAATCGGTTGAGCATCGCTGTAAATATGAAAATCATCAAAAGCAATTCCGTCTCTGTTCACACTGGGATCTGAACTTAATACAAATCGAAAACGCAAACTGGTAAGTAAGGCTTGAGATATCGGGATCACAGATAATGGAATAGTAGCCACATGCCAGCGCTGATAATTTTGCACACTCCATACATTGTTTCCACTGTATGCGCGATTATACCAGTTAGTGCCTTGTCCTGTTGCGCCCAGTCTTGCCCAGCTGATTCCATCAATTGAATATTCAAGATAAGCGCCATCACAGAATCCTCCGCCACAATCTTCCAGATCAAGCGCGACGCTGAAACTTAATGCGGGACTGGTCACTGTTGAAATATCAAAGCAGGGAGAATATAGATAAGATGTCTCTCCATCACCGTATGTTCCAACCAGGCGGGTCTTCCAGGCTTTGGTACCACTGGCAGCACGGTTGATCTTATAAGAGCCCGGTGTTCCATATTCCCAGGAACTGGTTGTTCCAGCGGTGAACCAATTTCCATCGGTCAATTCAAAATCCTGTAAATAGGGATTAATATCTGTAACAGTATGCAACGACAGATTCTTTATGGTAATTCTTGCCGTATCATTCAGCGCATATGTATCTGTTCCAAATTTCACCACGGCTTCCAAAATATAATCACCCGGTACAGAAAGATTCACAGGCTGTATAAAATTATATTGCAGGGAGTTGTTTGCAGCAAGTCCGGGAGCATTTTCTGTAATCCACGTTCCTCCATTGATGCGATACTTGACGGGTATAGGGCCAGCCAGCGTTTGAGTACTTGTATTTCGAATAGTGATCTTAACCGGTACGGTAGTATTCAATCCGCAGCTATAGGTGTAAGGTGTATCTATGCTTACCATTTTAATATCATCCACTACGCGATAGATTCGGATATCATCGAATGTATAACCGCCGCCGGAAAAATTTGTGGCCTGGAAACGACCTTCCTGTCCCCAGCGGATCTGAGTGCTCGTGCTGAAATCCTTTTGATGCGCTAATAAGCTATCTGATAGTTCAATGCCTCCTGAAAATTTATAAGATCCCGGAGGATTCTGGTTTGTATAAAGATCATAGATAGGTATCCATGAAGTTGTATCCGTGGCCCTGATCCATACTTTATTCCCCGGGTAATTTAACTGGTAATGATTTTTGTATTGAAAGTCCAAACGAATATCGTCAGTAGCAGCATGAAAATTAGACAGATCAAAAGTGCCGGTAAGTGAGTCTGCAGTAACAGGTACAAATGAAGGCGTGACGTCAAGTGTCATTGCGCGAAGTCCTGAATAAGCCAGGCCAGTATTTAAATATGTCCTGATTCTTCCATAGACAGCATTGAAAGAAAAATCAAAACGATCTGTTTCTGGTAATCCAATTTTTTTTGCTGTGAAAGTTTGAACCGGAGAGGTTTCAAAATCCTCTAAAAATGTTGTTGGATAATCAATGCTTGTTATAGGCAGGTTGTTTAACTGACGTACAGTAATTACCAGGCTATCATTTGTGGGGTTAGGGTCCCCGGCTTGTTTGGCGAAAAATTTGAAAACATAATTACCAACTGCAGACAGATCAACAGGCGAAGAAAATGTATGCAGATAAGTTCCATTGGCTGCGATATTAGGAGTGATGGTTTCAATTACTGGTGCTCCTCCATTAAGAATATATCCCACATCAACCGTTCCGGGTGTAATAGCATTGTCAAGATTTTTTATGCGTACTCTAATGGTCTGGCTGGCAGTAAAAGCAGTAGAAGTATTAATTCTTCCTTCCGTTACCGGCACGATCAGTGAGTCCATTAAAATATCATTATCATAGATCGCATTGGTACAAGTTCCGATATTGGGTTGTCTTGACAGTGCAAATGCCCTTCTGCCAGGAGAACCACCTGGTCCAATTAATGGTCGCACTGTTACCCAATAAACAGAATCTCTTGAAAGGCCTCCAATGGTATAGTTAAAAGTTGAATTATTCACTGTGGCAACAGAACTCATGCCTGTTCCTCTTATCATCATTACTTCATATCCAGTAGCGCCAGAAACTGTGTTCCAATCAATAGAAATATAACCCGGACATTGATCTGCAGAAAGAGAAACAAGCATGGTATCATTAATGACGAATGGCCCGCTGGTATAACTCAATGCAGTTCCATTTTTACTGATACGCATTTTTGCCTGATCTGTACTGATACCTTGTGGTACAACCCAAAACTGGTTTGGACTGGTGAGATAATATTGTCTTTTGTTTGCCGGAATATTCGCATTGACATCAACAAAGTTTGTACCATCGGCTGCAAATTCAAGTTTAAATGTATTAGCTGGTTCATCATAACAATCCCACTGTACCACTACTGTATCTCCATGTACAAATGCATCCGATTGCAATGGAGTCATGAGGCGAATCTCATTTGGCACCAGGTCATAGACCACTACATATTTCTGTGATCCACCCTGTGTGATATTATTCGCTTTGATCTTAACATTATAGGTAGCACCCACAGTTGGATTTGAAATAAGTACCTGTTCAAGATTATTAATATGATCAACTCCTGTAGTGGCCGGACTGGCAAAACCTGCGATTGTAGTATCAAGAATAAATGGAAGTACTGCAGGGCCGGTTGGTGGTTCAACCCTCAAATCAAGATCATTTACTAAGGTCTGGTATGAAACAGCTGCAGCAGCCGGATCGTTCCAACATATCATCACTTTTAAAGCGGCAGTTCCTGCAGGAATAGTAATAGGTATGGTTTGGTCGGCCCCTCCCGTATTGATGGTATTGACCACATAATGATCATTCTCCAGCATTTCTTCTGCTCTCCAGAAATTCGCTTGCCCAAATCCATAGATATAATCAGGACCCGGATTTCCATAGTCATCTCCGCTATTCACCACCAGAGCTTTTATCAATACATTATCAGGATCAGCACCGGAATGCATGTTCCGGTATTTTTCATATAGCAGGGCCGCGCCTCCAGCTATTGCAGGACAAGCCATACTGGTACCTGTATTATCAGCGTAATAATTCCAAACAAAAGGGAACATAGTAGAAGTTACTGACGTTCCTATAGCGCAGATCTCAGGTTTTATTCTTCCATCACGAGCTGGCCCACGGCTGGAAGCAACATAAATATCACCCGTAGCAGTGGTATTCCCTACCGTTAATACGTTCTTGGACACCTGGTAATCACTTAGTACTGTTCTATATCCCGGAGCAATCGGAGGACAGGAAACTGGCCCGCTGTTTCCAGCAGCGAACACATGTTCCAAATGAGGATAGTTTATGGTCATTTGATCCATAGTTCTGGAGATCATAGTATAGGTGCCAAACAAATTGCAATCATTTCCAATAGTACCATATGAGTTATTAGTGATCACCATGTTATTGTCAGTTACATAGGTGGGTGCCCATGTAAGTAGTTCCTCAAAGCTTTGCATTATTATGGTAGAAGCAGGTGCAGCACCCTTTCTAACTTCATTTATAAGGCCTGCTCCGGCAACGATTCCCGCCACATGTGAGCCATGATAACTCCACCCTCGCCAGCTTCTGCTAATTATTCTCCCGGTAAAATCCGGATGTGGTGAAGGATCTGAATCATCGCCTATTCCAACCACCACTCCAAGTCCCTTTAATCCTTTTCCTCCCTGCGATACGGGAAGATTCAGGGCCGAAGTTTTAATTGCATCCCTGTTCGTTTGAGTCCATCCTGTTTTTAAAATTGAAACTGGATTAGGCGCTTTCTCTACAAATTCAATACAAGGAAGTGAGGCCAGTTCTTCCAGTCTGCTTAATGGAATATATAGAGATAATATCCGGTATTCTTTTTTTGATTCATCAGTGATGGTGAAATTTTTTTCTGTTAGTATTCGCTTTACTTCTGCATAAGAATAACTCAAGGGGAAGCTGATCCAAACATCAGCGGTTCCGGATAACAACCCTTGCAATTGTGGTTGTATTTTCTGTGAAGGGTTAAGTTCTATTAAAGCCCGCGCATGAAAACGTTTCAACAGATCAGCATCAGGTCGACCAATGATCGTAACAGTATAGGCATTGTTTGGAACATATTCCAGTAATTCAATTCCATTTTCCTTTAATGAAATTTTTTCTGATTCTGTTGGTAATTGATCGAACTGAAGAATAGCGAAGCTTTTTCCTTCAAGGCGTGAGGTTTTATTATACTGTGAATCCAGTTTATCTTTTGAAATATTCGGTACGGGTTCAATCGTTCCGGTACGAAGTAATAATTTTTGGGAGATGGGGGCCTGAGCCAGGGATATCAATTGCAATAAAAGGATAGCCGCTATCAGCGGAATTGGATTCGGTTTCATGGTTAGAATAGATAATAAAAATAACATAAATAACCCAGTATCCAAAGAGGGTCAGGCCTCTAGCCGCTTATGTAATCCGGGTCAGTTCTCTTTTAAGACCCACCTGAAATCAGTATTTTTACCCCTCATGTCTTTCAAAATCTCTTTAGCCCGCATATTATTATCGTTTTTCGCTGTGTTTCAGGGCCTGACAGTCTGGTCACAATACAATTCGGCCGGTGGAGAGATCAGTTATCAATTCCTTTATCAGTCAGGCACCGAGTTTGTAAAAAATCATTATCGCATTACACTCAAATTGTATAAGGAATGTTTGCAGTCCGGCGAACTTCCGGGTAGGGTAGATTTTCGGGTGGCACTGGCCAATCCTGCTAATGTTCAACCTCCTTATGAAAAAGGTAATTCTCTTGCTTCCTGTTCAATGACCAATTTTTATATTACCAAGCAGAGTCAGAATCTTTGCATGGATAATTTTCCTGATGTCTGTTACCAGGTAGGCGTTTATACGCTTGATGATGTAGCACTTGACCTCAACTGGGGTGAATGGTTGGTATATGTACAGGATGATCGCCGTAAATCGGCTGATTTTAAAAACGTGAGCACCGATGGTATTGGGAAAAAAAGTGGTGGCATCATGGGGTTCACTTACACCTGCCGAATGCCAGGAATGATAGGTGTAAATTTTGTTAACCAACCCTCTTCTCCTGTTTTTAAAAAAGAATATCCACTGATACTTTGTGCTGGCCAGCCTTTCCGGTCTGATTTTTCCGCTTCAGATCCGGATGGTGATTCACTGGCATATCAGTTCGCTAATTCTTTACAGGGAACTATTTATACTGTTCCCCGTTATCCTTCCTCGGCAAATGATCCGCCTTTTCTCAGCCTTTATTATTTTGCCGGTTTCGATGGAGGACATCCTTTCGGAGCAAACGTATCAATTAATCCTGTAACAGGTATCATCAGCGGTATAGGCCCTACTGCTGCAGGAAAATATATGGTGGTAGTGGAAGTGCTGAAATACCGCAATGGTGAACTGGTAACCAAACACAGAAAAGATATACAGTTCTATTTCAATAATTGCAGTACCGGCGCTCGTGCCCAGCTTGATTCGGTATACCGAAACTGCAATGGCACCAAAATTAAATTTCAGAATTACAGCACGGGCCAAATCGCAAATTATTTCTGGGATTTTGGCGATAACTCCACCACCCGGGATACGTCCTCTCTTGCCGAACCTACCTATACTTATCCTGGTCCGGGCATCTATACCATAAAAATGTTTATCAACAAGGGAACCAGCTTATGTAAAGATTCTGCTACAGCCACTGTTATTGTTGATACCGGAATGAATGCATCATTTACTGCTATTCGTGATATTTCTGTTTGTAACCAGGCCTTATACAATTTCAACAGCACAAGTACAGTGGGTGCTAATCCTATAATAAATTATTCCTGGGATTTTGGTGAGCCACGGGATGCAAATGATATTGCAGCAACGCCAACCGCCAGTTATCTCTATCCTACTGAGGGAAATAAACTTGTAAGACTGATCATTAAGAACAGCATTGGGTGTTCAGATACTGCATTTAAAAACTTGCAGGCTTTTCAAAGTTTAATGAAAGCTCCGAAGGACACGACGATCTGTTTTCTTGATTCCATTCCTTTGCAGACAAACTCCAATGGATATGCAGGAGTTTTTGTCTGGACACCTAATTACAATATTAATTCGCTTAGCAGTGGTGCACCATTTGTCTGGCCGAAAAAGGACACCACCTATTATGTAACCTTCACCGATGGGACGGGTTGCGTGGCCAGTGATTCTGTGAGGGTTTCTGTACGAGATTCAGTACATATCAAATTGCAACAACTCGATACGACCATCTGTCTTGCGGACAAGCTTTTTATTTCCTCAAAGCATGATGGAAAATTTGTGACCTGGATACCAAACACAGATATTTTTCAATTGGCTTCTGATGGATCCTCTATTTGGTCATATCCACGTTCCACTACTGCATTGATCGCTACTGCCCATTTTGGATCTTGCGTAGAATCTGATACAGTGAATATAAAAGTTGTGCCATTGCCTTCGGTTACAATATCTGGCGATACGCTTGTA
>JAYTXP010000285.1:0-12613 GCA_043742885.1 Chitinophagaceae bacterium
ATTCAAAAACATTCAAAAGGGAATATGCATATCTATATCGCTCTGTCAAAAATGAAAATCTTGTTATAAGGTATAAGATTTCAATTGCTAAAAAAACGAAAAAGGGTATGAAAAGAGCGTATTTAAATGTGGTCGGTTTAATTAAATTTTTGAAGAACATCGAATAAGTGAAAAGTTCTATAATCGTTATAATCGTATTCAGGGAATTGTATACTTGGCTCTTTGTAGTATGTGAAATGTTTGTTGTTGATGTTAGAGTCCAGGATATTAAAAGAACTAGAATATTTGTAAAAAGGTAAAATGCAAACAATTTTTCAATCCGACTTCCCCTTTTGAGACATATTATTAATGCAATGGAATTGAATACAATTACTAGTAACTCGGTAAACCAAGTATTTTTAAAATGTTGTATTAATAATGTAAGGTCCATCTGGATTATTCAAAGTAAAGCGATCTTCTAAAGACTAAAATGAGGAAAAAACGTTTTAAAATGTTTTTTTCCTCGCTGTTATTCCGTTTTTATTCTTCATATGTGATTTTCAGCCTTTTAGTGAAGTATCCAGATGCATTTTTTTCCATGTTTGGGCCATATTCTTTTCAGGAAAATAGCAGGACTATCCTGTCTATTTCCCAAGGTTAGGCCGGGAACCCGATTTAGCTTTATTCTATCATTTGGCCAATGTTACGGGAATGCCGAAAACCGGGTTATGAATAGAGTAGGCTATTTAAATATTGTGTATGAGAAAGTTGATCTTGTTTATGTGTGCAGCCTTATTGCTGTCCAATATGGGAATAAGCCAGGGATATGATGATGGTTTTGTTACCAATGGACTACCAGTGAATGTCAATAGTGATAAATTTCATTCTTATGTAAAGGGTTTCAATTCCGGTATCGATCAGGTATCTGCCGGAGTGATCCGTTCTAATGATGATATAATTCAAACCTATGGTATTGATATTCTTCAGTACCCTAAACTGAATGATGTAGTAGCCAATTCTAACTGGGGCGCCTATGAAGGAAGATTCACTCCTTCTTTCCTTCGCGGTATTCAATCTGTTTTTTCAAAAGTTGGTAAGGAATATACCAATGTCTATATGATTCGTAACGCCTTTAGAGAGTTAACTTCTCTTACGGCTTTAAATGAAAAGGAAGCTGAAGCATTGGCTGCTATCGATATCAGTACGCAGGAAATGTCCAGAAGATTTCTGACATCATTGACCGGAACTACTGCCTCTATGAGTTTTCCATGGGAGGCTTTTAATACGAAACAAGAAAGGGCTGCCCTTCCTGGTTGGGCACGATGTGCTTTGGGTGTAATAGGCGAAGCGATATTGGGTGGGTTCAGCGGGGCAAAAATTGGTGCAATGATTGGCGGGGCAACAGGCGGTGCTGTAGGCGGTATCATCGGTGTGGTAGGCGGAGTCTTTTCTGGTGCGGCCAAATATTGTTGAGGCCTTCAAAGGAATCAATACTTAACTATATGAAAAATTCAATTATTTGGGTTACTGGTGGTCTGCTATTGCTTTCCATTGTTACTATGTTCGATTATCAGGACCACCCTCAACGCTGGAGGTTCCAGGTAATGGTTGCCACAACCATTATGTTATTTCTCTTCTTCCTGGTGGGTTTGGTAAGTGCGGTTAGAAAAAAAAGGAAGAATTGATGAGCAGCAAGGGGGACAAGTTCCCCCTTTACTGCTTTTCTTTTCAGAAGCTGGACCAAAAATAAGTTTATGGAGAAGCTTGCATTTTTTTTAATTTTATTCCTGCCTGCTTTTTGTATAGCACAATCGAAAGATTCATTGTCGCACTCCCACAATTTTCGCAATAATACAAAATGGAGTTATAAACCTGAGATTTTAACCAGTGGTTTTTTAGATGTTACCAGCACTGGACAGGTTAATGCGTCTGCCAGGCTTTTACGTCTTTTTATTGGTGAACCAGGCGGAAAAGGAATTCCTGTTTCAATCTATTCTGGTGTTTCTTCTAATAGTTTTCAGAATCAGCAATTCGGTGGCGTCCGCACAAATGAACAACTGGGAAATAATCTTATTAATCCATTAGGAGGATTGATCAATTTTTCGATGGAAGGACTTTTCCTGATCAATAAAAAAAATTACCGGGTTACCGCTTCCGGACTTATTTATCAGTTTGGTGCCAGACTTCTTTCAGGATACAGGGCCGGGGCAATCACAGATCCCGGCACAGGAAGGCCAGTTAATTTTCTAAACAGTCTAGGCGCAGGTGGAATATATTTTCAAACAGGTGCATGGGAAAAAAATAATTCAAGAAATATGGGCATATTCTGGTTAACAGGCCGATATATTATTTGCAACTCAGGTAAGGAATCTCTACGCGCCATTTTCCCAAATCTTCTTCACGAAGGATTGTTCCAGGCATGGTCCGCTGGTTGGGGTATAGACATAAATAATTTTGTGAACATAAAAATGCTCTTTTATAAATACATGAGTAAACCGTCGGAGGAATTGGCTAATTCTATTTATCAATTCTCATTTACTTATGCACTAAAATGATCACTGTGTCTCGTCCTAAAATAGCTATACAGGTAAGAGAATAAGTCCTGGAAAGGCTAAACACCTGGCCAGTAAGCAGCTTTAAGCAAACCCGCAGCGATCGGTTTACTTATAACTAATGCCAATAAACTTGGGCTTTGTCAAAAAATGAGTAGTTTTACTTAAGTCCTTTTATAAACCTTAACCCTTCCTAATGACAGCCGAACTTATTAAAGTGGCGATTGCCGATGATCACAAGATCTTCCGCGACGGCATTCGCATGGCCCTTAAAGACAAAGAATACCTGAAAATACTATGGGAGGCCGAAGACGGCAAGGACCTGATGCATAAGATCAAGCTGAAGGCCCCGGACGTGATCCTGATGGATATCCGTATGCCGGAAGTAGATGGCATCAACGCCATTGGTATGATCCGCAAAGAATATGAAAGCATCAAGATCATTGTACTCACCATGTATGATGACCAGGAAATGATCACCAAGATGATGGAGATGGGCGCTAATGCCTACCTCACCAAGACCACCGATCCGGAAGAGATTTACCAGGCCATCCTTACCTGTATGAATGACGATTTTTATTTTAATGATCTGGTGAATAAAGCCGTGCTTTTAAAACTTCAGCATAAAAAAACGGTTCGTCAGTTTTATCCTAACCCGATCAAGTTTTCTGAGAAAGAGATTCGCATACTTAAATTGATTTCTGAGGATAAGACCACAGAAGAGATATCCAAAGAGATCTTTCTGAGTCCACGCACCATTGAGACCATTCGCCAGACCATGAAGCAAAAAGTGGGTGCCAAAACTATTGCCGGACTGGTAATGTATGGCATGCGAAATAAACTGGTGGAATGAGCAAGGTGAATATCAACGATAACTTTTTTGAGGGCCATTACAAAAAGATCTGGAAAGACCTGATCCCTGCCGAGCTTACACAGAAAGAACTGGATTTTATGGTTCCTTATTTTGAATTAAAAAAAGGTTCTTCCATTCTTGATCTGATGTGCGGACATGGAAGACATACCCTGGGTCTGGCCCGAAAGGGTATAAAGGTCACCGCCATCGATAACCTGGCAGAATATATTGATGAGATAAAAGCTACCGCAGAAATAGAAGCCCTTCCCATTCAAACCATCAAGCAAAGCATACTGGACCTGCAGGCAGGGGGCAATCATGATCTTGCCATTTGTATGGGAAATAGTTTACAATTCTTTGATGCGGAAGACTTGAGCATCATTTTGGAAGTTGTTTCTAAAAGTTTAAAGAAAGGGGGTCATCTGCTTATCAATAGCTGGTCCATCGCGGAGATCAGTATCCGGAATTTTAAAGAAGAAGTCTCCAGTCCAATGGGAGAGTTTCAATTTAATGCCAAATCGACCTGGCATTTTTCTCCTTCCAGAATTGAAATACAAAGCAGCATCATCAGTCCCGATGGAAGTTCGGAAGATCGGAACAGTGTAGATTATATCTATTCTCTTAATGAAATGGAATGGATGCTGAAGGAAGGTGGATTTAAAATGAAAGAAGTTTACAGTATCCCTGGCCGTAAAAAATTCTCTTTCGGAGAAGCCCGCGCATATATTGTTGCGGAAAATGTAGGCAACAATCAATAATCAGAAATTAATGGTATAAAAAAAGCCCCGGTGCGAATTCCGGGGCCAACGTTACTGTTACGAAAGAAAAAAAATTTACCTCAAGGGCTGCTCAATTGGTTTTCGTTGGTATTGGATAGGAAAAACGGGACATCATGGTTTTAAAAAAAGCTGATCGGGCGTTTGTGTTTCCTGATCAAGATCAGGTTGGCATTTTTCAACGGATTGGAAAGTATTTTCTGGACGGTTTGGACATTGGATGTAAAACAGAAACTTTCCCGGGTCAACTTTCAATACATCAAAAGTAAAGGCCTCCGCTTTCTATAACAAGAGCAATATTGCTCGTTTTCACTATGTCGGTATTTACGGATGCTGAAGGATTTTTCCTACAATTGAGTAGTAATCCCCCTTTGAGAATGCCCGATCCGGTAGTTTCTGCAATACATAAATTAAGTACTTATACTATGGTATAGTTTGCAGATTTTCTCCAACTTGCACTCAGAATATTTACTTTATTAGAATTTTAAATAAATCCAATCATGAAAAACGAGAACTACGTGATCAAAGTTGCTATTGCAGATGATCACACTATTTTCCGCACAGGTATTAAAACTGCTCTTTCGGCACGTAAGGACATTCAAATGGTGGCAGAAGCTGAGAATGGAATGCAACTTCTCAACCTGCTTCGTCACATTCAGCCTGATGTAATTTTACTTGATATTCAGATGCCTATTATGGATGGTATCACCGCATTGCCTGAGATCAAGAAATTGTATCCCGGCGTGAAAGTGATCATGCTTTCTTTCCTTAATGACCATTCTGTTATATCTAAGATGATGGAGATCGGTGCCAACTCTTATATAACCAAAGAGTCCGGCGCAGAAATGATCTATGACGCCATTAAAGGTGTTTATGAAAATGATTTTTATTTTAACGATCTTACCAATAAGGCCCTTCTTAGTGGATTGCGTACCAAGCGTAGCTCTGAGTCGTCAATGCCACAGGATGTACATCTTACCGATAAGGAGGTGACTATCCTTAAATTGATGTGCGAAGAAAAAAGCACCAAGGAGATTGCGGATATTGTTGACCTGAGTCCACGTACTGTGGAAGCCATTCGCGATAAATTGAAAACCAAAACAGGTACTAAGTCTATGGCTGGCCTGGTAATGTATGCTGTAAAAGCAGGCATCGTAGAACACGCATAATTCAACTGATTCATATTGTAAGCCATCCTACAAAAACGGGATGGTTTTTTTATTTACCTTGGCCTATGTTCATTTCTGTAAATGGTAAACTCCAGGATGCCAGTAATTCTTTGATCCCTGCCGATGATCGTTCCTTTCGCTATGGGGATGGCTTGTTTGAAACCATGAAATGCGTAAACGGAGAGATTCAATTGGCCGATTTTCATTTAGAAAGATTATTCCACGGATTGGAGAAAATGTCGATTGAGTGGCCGATATTGGTTAGTAAAGAAAACCTGCTTTCTGAAATTAAGGAACTCTGCAGAAAAAATAATTGCGAGGCTTATGGAAGGATCAGGCTTAGTGTATCTGCAGGAAATGGAGGTCTATTTGATCCGGGAAGAAAAGCCCGTTATTCTATTGAAGCATGGCCCTTAAGTTTGGGAATGGGTCACCTCAATAGCAATGGACTCACCATCGGTATTTTTCCCGATGGGAAAAAATCAAATGATTCCTGGTCCAACCTGAAATCATCCAGTTTTCTGATCTATTCTATGGCTGCTGTTTATGCGAAAGCAGAGCAATGGAATGATGCACTGGTTTTGAATACTGAGGGCTATATTGCAGACACCTGCATTGCCAATCTATTTATAATAAAAAATAATTTACTGGTTACACCGGCCCTTTCAGATGGCTGTATTGATGGGGTGATGAGGAGATTATTGCTTCAGCAATTTTCTGCATGGGGATATCAATTTGAGGAAAGGTCTATCCATCCCTCAGAGCTGGAAGCGGCTGATGAATTATTTCTGACCAATGCTATACGCGGTATTCGCTGGGTAAAGCAATCAGGGCAAAAGCATTATAAACAGGAAGCGACCAGAGAAATTTATCAGCATCTTCAAACAATTTGGAAATAGACTTGTTCTCTGATCATGGCCAATCCTATTAGTATATTTTGGTTGAGGCGGGATCTTCGTCTGCATGATAATGCCGGTTTATTCCAGGCACTTCAATCTCCATGGCCCGTTCTTCCCATTTTTATTTTTGATACTGATATCTTGGATTCACTGGAGGATAAGAAAGATCGGCGCGTTGAATTTATTTATGATGCGCTGAAAAAAATGCAGGATCAATTGTCCGGCATAGGGTCCAGCCTTGATATTCGATATGGAAGGCCGGAAAAAATAGTTGAACAACTGATCAATGACTATGAAGTAAAGGCTGTATTTACTAATCATGATTACGAACCTTATGCTATTAAAAGAGATGAGCAGATAAAGGCATTAATTCATTCAAAAGATATTCCCTTTCATTCTTTTAAGGACCAGGTCATTTTTGAAAAAAAGGAAGTGGTAAAAGATGATTGTACTCCTTATACTGTTTTTACTCCTTATTCCCGGAAATGGAAGTCAAATTTGAAAGCAGGAAGTTATGAACCGTATAAAACAGAGGATTATTTTGATCGATTTTGCAAACAGCCATCAAGACCAATTCCTGAATTGAGTAAAATGGGTTTTGAAAGATCAAGGCAGGAATTTCCTTCTGACACATGGCAAGCAGATCTTATTTTAAAGTATAAAGAGCAAAGAAATATTCCTTCTATTCGGGGCACCAGCCGGCTTAGTGTTCATCTGCGATTTGGTACCATCAGTATTCGGGAACTCGCGAAGGAAGCTGGAAAACTTAATGAGACATTTTTAAATGAATTGATCTGGAGAGAATTTTATCAAATGATACTCTGGCATTTTCCACAAGTGATCCATCGTTCCTTTAAACCAGCCTATGATCAGATTCAATGGAGAAATAATGAACGGGAATTTGAAGCCTGGTGCGAAGGAAAAACAGGTTATCCTATTGTTGATGCCGGTATGCGGGAACTGAATGAAACGGGCTTTATGCATAACAGGGTGAGAATGATCGTGGCTTCTTTTCTTACAAAACATTTACTGATTGATTGGAGATGGGGTGAAGCTTATTTTGCAAAGAAACTGCTTGATTTTGATCTTTCTGCCAATAATGGGGGATGGCAATGGGCAGCAGGAAGCGGATGTGATGCGGCTCCTTATTTCAGAGTATTCAATCCCTATCTGCAAACAGAAAAATTTGACCCTCAATTCAACTATATTCAACGATGGGTACCTGAATGGAAGGAGTTGACCTATCCTGCTCCCATTATTGAGCATGATGTGGCCAGAAAAAGATGTTTGGAAGTATATGGGCAGGCTTTGAAGAAGATTAATTGAATCTTGGGTTCACAAAGTTATTCAGCCTGGAACCGAACCTGTAATTGATGCCGATATTGGTTTTGAAATTATAGCCAGAAGCCAGTTGTCTTCTTCGAGTAAGTACTTCTTGCTGAGTAGCTCCTCCCTTAGGCAGATAGATCTGATCACGTATAAGCTCTGCAGATGTTGACAGATTAATGCTGAATCCCCCACCTAACTGCAGGTCACAACTTGCACTGGCGCCCAGGTTGAAAACTTTCAGATTATCAAGGTAAGCCTGATATTTGGTGCTGACCCTGATGCTTCCCCATTTCTGTGTATAGGTGAATTTGGCATTGATCTCCTGCCCAAGCCTGGTTTCTTGCAGGCGATCATAAATAGTGGAATCATAATACTGGTTATGCCGGATATTTAAAACATAAGAGATCGTAAAGAATTTTGTATTGAATTGCTTATAAGGGAAAATATCATATTCAAAACCTGATTCCAGTAAATATTGATTTTTAAAATTGCTGAAGGTATTACGGCTAATAGTACCAAGGTATCCCCATGACCAATGACTATTCAGCGAAAGCAAATAATACTGATTGATATTGTAATTAGAGTTCCTTACTTTGATTTTTTCTTTATTGCCGGCACTGTCTTCAAAACTAAAAACAGCATGGTCCCTGCCGCCTGAGGCTTCAAATCCAAACTTTATATCCTCAGTGATCTTGTTGGCAGAAAAATTACCGTTGATATTAGAGCTCTGGTAAACTGCATCGGAACTATAATTCCCGGAGACTCCGGTATTAAATACCCAATAGTTCCATGGATCTTTAGTGATGGTTTGTTTTTTCGCCGTATCGGCAATTTTGGTTTTACTTACCATACTGATCTGCACATTATCCAAATCATTATTTGCCGTGAGGTAAGGGATAATTGCCAGTTTAAGGTATTTCACCAGCTGGTCTCTTCTTTCAAATTGGGTGCTATTGGCTCCTATGCTGAAATGCAGGGTATCCTTTCTCCCGGAAAATTTATTCTGTCCAAGGATAATTAATTCATAAGCCAAACCGCCACCACCAGTCTCTATTGAAAAAGTTAATACATGCAGATCGGCCAGTTGACGCTGATTCAAAAAGTCAACAATATTTATTTCTGTGCGAATGAAATCCTCATCACAATTGGTTTTACAATCCAGGAAAACCTTTAAGCGGGAAGTGGTTGAGATATTTTGCGCAACTGAAGAAACAGATACAGTAAGTAGTAGAAACAATAAAATGATATTAACTCTCATAGGAGAAGATTCCTGCAAAGAAACGATATTCCTATATAATAGTTAAAATCAGGACAGAAAGATCGATGAGCGGTTAAGATCAGATGCCAAATCCTTTTCATTCCTGTATACAGAAAACAAGGTGTCAATAGCTTCTCTTCCTTTTTCTCCCAAAGAAATAGAATGCTGATTCACATAGAGATCAATATGCTTTCTCATCACAACTTCACTCATGGATTGAGAATGAGATTTTATATAATCAGTGATTAGGGGATAATTTTTAAAGGCCAGTTCAAGACTTTGCCGGATCAGGGACTCGATCATTTTAGCTTGTTTCTTTTCAATGGATCTTTTAATGGCAATGCCCCCTAAGGGGATCGGGCTATTCATTTTATTTTCCCAGTATTCTCCAAGGTCAAGCACTTTATACAATCCTTTTTCCTGATAGGTAAAACGATTCTCATGAATGATCACTCCAAGATCTCCTTCTCCATTTAATACGGCATCTTCAATACCGGAAAAAATACAGAAGCTCTTATTTTTTGCTTCAGGAAAAGCGAAATTAAAAAGAAGGTGTGCGGTAGTAAGGGCACCGGGCAAAACAATTTTTTTATTATTTATTTTATTGGGCTCGGCTGCCGTTGGTTTTGCCGCCACAAGCAAAGGACCCACTCCAATACCCAGCGCGCTCCCCGAATCTAGCAAGGAATAATTTGCAAGTGATTGAAAAAATGCAGGAAAGCTAAGTTTAGTGATATCCAATTTTCCTTCCAGTGCCCATTGATTTAATGTTTCTACATCTTCAAGCACCGTATCAAACTCAAGACCCTCTGTATTGATCTTTCCATTCACCAGCGCATCGAAGATGAAGGTATCATTGGGACAGGGAGAAAAGCCGATGCTAAGTTTCATATAGTAGCTAACAATGAAATAAGTTCAATGTTCAGGTTGGTTATTGAGTCACTGAAATTCCATTTTCGCTTGTCCCTTATGCCAACCAGGTTGCTTACGGCCCTTAATTGTATGAAGGGGATATGCTCCATCAGACAGACATAATGAAGCGCTGCTCCTTCCATGGATTCAAGGGCAGGATCAAAATTTTCAATTAATCTGTTGATGACTGGTCTTTCTGAACTGATCTGATTTACGGTAATGGCCCTGATCTTTTTTAGGGAGGATAGCTTTAATAATGGATGTTCATTTTTTAACCAGCCATTTTTAAATGGGAACTGATTTTTTTTCTGCAGACCCAGGTCGATTAGTGAATGCCAGGCCTTATTATCAAGTACACCTTCATCTGCTATCCGATCTTCTTTTACCATTACCACGGTGCCTGGTTTTATAGAGGAATTAAAACATCCTGCTATTCCAGCCAGGATGACCTGCGATGGTTTTTTTAAAGAAATATATTTACTGAGATGATACGTAGCAGCTGTAAGTCCGGCACCGGTAATAAGTATATCCCAATTTTTAAAATTTTCAGGATCGGTCCTGAAGATTTGCAGAAAAGGCTGGATCTCCATTGCCGTGGCGGCCATGATAAGTCCGGTTGTTTGGCTCATTTCGCTGCAAGTTAAATCATTCTGAAACGCTAATTTTCTTACCTTTGCCGCCGCCTTCAGAACCTCTTTTTGAGGGCATTTCACGCCTCTCCGCCCAATTGCTGGCGAGGCTCAAAAAAGTAAAGCATGGTTTACTTAACCAGACAAGAACATTTTAACGCGGCACATAAACTGTATAATCCCGCCTGGACTCCCGATAAAAACGAAGCTGTTTTTGGCGTTTGTGCTAATCAGAACTGGCATGGCCATAATTATGATCTTTATGTGACCGTTAAGGGTGAACCAGATGCTGATACAGGTTTTGTTTTCGATGTAAAAAAATTAAGTATCCTTATCCGTGAGCAGGTAGTTGATAAACTGGATCACAGAAATCTGAATCTGGATGTTCCTTTTATGGAAGGCAAAATGTGCAGTACAGAGAATCTGGCTATTGGCATTTGGAAGGAACTGTCACCTCATTTACCGGCCGGCGTACAGTTGCATTGTATAAAATTGTATGAGACTGCCAGAATCTATGTGGAGTATTTCGGGTAGACAGAATAAATTTTGAACCATTTTTCTCTTCCGCCGTTATTAAAATTTGTCTATGAGCAAAAAAGTCGCTGTATTCCGAAGAGAGCATTTTAATGCCGCGCATCGTTTGTTCAACCCTGATTGGGATGATGCAATGAATGCCGAAGTGTTTGGCAAGTGTGCTTTGCCAAATTATCATGGTCATAACTATGATCTGGAAGTGAAAGTGACTGGTGAGCCTGATGAGAACACTGGTTATGTGATGGATATGAAACTTCTCAGCGACCTCATCAAATCGGAAGTACATAGTCGCTTTGATCATAAGAATCTTAATCTTGATACAGTTGAATTTAAAAATCTAAATCCTACAGCAGAAAATATTGCTGTGGTAATCTACGATCTTTTAAGGCCTCATATTAATAAGAATAACGATTTGAAAGTTAGACTTTACGAGACAGAACGGAATTTTGTAGAATACCCCGCATAATACAGCATCCATGTATAAAAAAACAGAGCAGTACGATGAGAAGTCCACTTCAGGTCTGATGGAAGATTATCGCAGCGTCTTATCGCATATAGGCGAAGATCCAAATCGTGAAGGGCTTTTGAAAACACCTGAGAGACTGGCTAAAGCCATGCAATTTCTTACCCAGGGATATCATCTGGATGCAAAAGCTATTATTAACTCCGCCAAGTTTCATGAACCGGGCAGTGAGATGATCGTGGTAAAAGATATAGAAGTGTACAGTATGTGCGAACATCATATGCTGCCTTTTTTTGGCAGAGCTCATGTGGCCTATATTCCAAAGGGCTGGATCACTGGTTTGAGCAAGATTGCCCGTGTGGTGGATGTATATGCCCGAAGATTGCAGGTTCAAGAGAGGCTGACCATTCAGATTCGTGATGCCATACAGGAAACATTAGATCCGGTGGGAGTAGCCGTAGTAATTGAAGCGCAGCACCTTTGTATGATGATGCGTGGCGTGCAAAAACAAAATTCAGTTACTACTACCTCTGCATTTCATGGAGAATTCATGAAAAATACAACGCGAAGTGAATTCATGAAGATTATTTCCGCGCGACTTAATCGATAATCCTTAATTTTTCAGGCTTTTCTTCAAGTCATTAACAGTTATGGACGATTTTATAAGTTATCCATATCAAAACGGCTATTTTTGCATGCCTTAAATGTAACCGAAGATTATGAAGCATGCATTTGTTTTTCCAGGTCAGGGATCACAGTTTACCGGAATGGGAAAGGATCATTATGACAACAGCGCGTTTTCCAAAAAACTATTTGAGCAGGCAAACGAAGTATTGGGATTTCGTATATCGGATATCATGTTTACAGGTACCGATGAGGACCTGAAACAAACAAATGTTACACAGCCAGCCGTATTTCTTCATTCCATAATTGCTTATAAAACTATTGAGAGTGCTTCACCGGATATGGTAGCGGGTCATTCGCTGGGAGAATTTTCTGCACTTGTTGCAAATGGTACTTTAAGTTTTGATGATGCGCTAAATCTGGTTTCTATTCGTGCAAGTGCTATGCAAAAAGCCTGTGAGATGTATCCTTCCACAATGGCCGCTATTCTTGGACTGGTTGATGATAAAGTAGTGGAGATCTGCCAGCAGGTTCAGACTGAGACCGGGGAGATCGTTGTACCTGCAAATTATAATTGTCCTGGCCAATTAGTGATCAGCGGTTCCCTTAATGGAATTGAGATTGCCTGTGAAAAAA
>JAYTXP010000286.1:0-2322 GCA_043742885.1 Chitinophagaceae bacterium
GAACAAACACTTCTAAACAAAACAAAACTCCCCTTTAGGGGCGGGGGGCGGCTGTTTTTCATTGAGTAACAGTAAATATGATAATACCACAGATCAACAATCATAAACAAAACAAAACTCCCCTTTAGGGGCCAGGGGGCGGCTGTTTTTCATCACCTAATCGTAAATATGATAATACCACAGATCATTAATCATAATCAAAACAAAACTCCCCTTTAGGGGCTGGGGGCGGCTGTTAATTTTACTACCATGAAAAAAACATTATCTCTCTGCTTACTCATCTTTATAAATAACTGCCTCCACTCCCAATCCCGCCTCCAATTCATCAATTTCTCCTCCGTAAACATCACCGATGATTTCTGGAAACCTAAGATCGATAAAGTAGCTACGGTCACCATGCAGGCTTGTATTTACCAGACGGAAGTGAAAACGGCCAGGATCAGGAATTTTGAAAAAGTAGCGCGGAATAAGGGCGAGAAATTTGAAGGTCTTTATTATGATGACAGCGATGTATACAAAGCATTGGAAGCAATGGCCTATGCCCTGAAAACCCATCCGGATAAGGCTCTTGAGGCAAAAGCAGATGAATGGATCGATAAGGTCGCCGCAGCGCAATTACCTGATGGATACCTGGATACTTATTTCACACTTAGAGATCTCAAACAACGCTGGACAGACTTCGGGGCGCATGAAGATTATAATGCAGGTCATCTGATTGAAGCGGCAGTGGCTTATTATAATGTAACCAGCAAAAGAAAATTCCTGGAGGTCGCGATTCGTGTCGCCAATCATATTGATTCAACATTTCGTTTAGCAAATCGTAAATGGTTCAGCGGACATGAAGAGATTGAACTCGCTCTCGTAAAATTATATAACGTAACAAAAGATGATCGATATCTCAAACTGGCCGACTGGTATTTAGCACAACGCGGACAGGGACATTATACTTATGGAAAAAATTGGGTCACTCCGGATTATTGGCAAGACCTGAAACCAGTAAAACTTCAAAAAGAAATTACCGGTCATGCCGTGCGTGCGATGTATCTATACAGTGGTGCTGCCGATGTAGCGGCACTTACAGGAGATGGCGGATACATGGATGCCATGAAAAATGTTTGGGAAGATGTGGTGCACCGAAATATGTATATCACCGGCGGTATAGGATCGGCAGGTGATAACGAAGGCTTCAGTCATGATTATGATTTGCCCAATGAAGATGCGTATTGCGAGACCTGCGCCTCTGTGGGCATGGTTTTGTGGAACCAGCGTATGTGCCAGTTAACCGGCGATGCAAAATATGTGGATGTACTTGAGAGAAGTTTATATAATGGTGCATTAGATGGATTGAGTTTGCAGGGCGACCGTTTTTTCTATGATAATGTACTTGCTTCAAATGGGCAACATCAGCGAAAGGAATGGTTTGGTACGGCTTGTTGCCCGGCGAATATCGCGAGACTGGTCACCTCCGTAGGATCCTATATTTATGGAAAAAGTACCGATGGTATCTGGATCAATTTATTTGTTTCCTCGAATACTAATATTGAATTGCCTTCTAATAAAGTTAGTGTAAACATGAAGACGGGTTATCCTTATGGTGGAGACCTCACCATTAAGATCGACCCGGAGAAAAAAGGAAGATTCAAATTATATATCCGTGTTCCGGGTTGGCTGGAAGGAAGAGGAACGGGAGATGAATTATATCGTCCCCTATCAATTGGGCAAAAAGAATCGTTTAATTATAAGATCAATAATGGTCAGGTATTGACAGCTGATAAATTGGAGAATGGTTACCTGGTAATCGATCGCGAATGGCAGAAAATGGATGTGGTGAAGATCGATATTCCCATGAATGTAAAAACAGTATTGGCCATGGATTCGGTGCATGCGGATCATGATCGTATGGCTATTCAAAGAGGTCCTTTGCTTTATTGTGTGGAAGGAGCTGATAATAATAAGCAGGTCTGGGATATTATATTACCTGCAAATCCTGCATTCACCCCTTTTGCAATGAATGTGCTGGATGAAAAAGTGGTGGGTTTAAAAACAACAGCGAAGGCTATTGTTCCTGCAAATAATGGGACTGAAGTAAAGATGATCGACCGGCCCATCATTGCCATTCCTTATTATTGCTGGGCGAACAGGGGAGTGAATGCCATGCAGGTTTGGTTGCCTACGAAGGTGAGGGAGGTTAAAGTGAATTATGCGGGTAAGTATGAGGATGGAGGGAATTAGAGAAAATAGCTAAGTAGAATTCGGTTAAAATATAAACATGAGAAAACCTTTCTTCTTTCTTCTTTTCCTACTGCCACTACTACAAGCAGG
>JAYTXP010000287.1:0-3800 GCA_043742885.1 Chitinophagaceae bacterium
ATAGTATTCGATGGATGGGAGAGGAAGGAAATAAGGCGCTTGACCGAAACCGGATCATGCTGGTCCAGACCCCGCAGGTATTTCGTGGAGAGATTTTACTTCCTGCATTTAAACAGGAATACAAGGATTCATTTACCGATGAGGCCTCCGTGGTGGAAGAATTTGGATTTCGAGTCGACCTTATAAAAGGGGAGGAGAATAATATAAAGATCACGACTCCGGCAGATCTGCTTATTGCTGAAAGCCTCCTAGCTAATTCTTAAACCATTTCAGGAAAAAAGGAAGCCGGTTCCATTTTAAAAATGGGTATTGCTCCAGCCTGGCGCCGAAACTACTGTAAAAAAAAGCCAGGTTCCGAATATCGGATCCTTCAAAATCAAGTAATAATTTTTGGCCGGCATGATCCTTAATAAAGGCATCGATCAATGCATGTGAGGCACCGATGGTGCGTCCGTTAGGATGGTTACCAACAAGAATATAATAGGCCCGTTTATGAGAAAAAAAGAAAGCAGCGGAGGCGATTAACTGCTGATCAGGTCCAAGTATACCATAAGTTATGGCTTGATCTTTAATTCTCAACAAATTGTATAATGCTTTAAATGACTGTTTGCTAGTCTGACTGTTTTTATTCTGCGAATGCATCTGTGCCAATGCCAGTTCTATTACAGAATCTACATTAAAATCTTTAGTGACCTGGCAGCCCAATTGAAAAGCCTTCTTGGTATTCCTCTGAATATTCTCCGTATAATTTTGATAAAGCTGTTCGTAAGATGGACAAAGGTCGAGCACAAAATTATTGCGGACATGCGAATGCGGCGAGACCATATTAGATGGATTTAACGAAACCTCTACTAATCTAAAACAGGTTGGTATTGCCTCTACAAATGCCTTGATAAGTTCATCAGATAGCTGGTTTCCAAATATGCCCAACTGCGCGCAAAGAAAAGGCTGATAGATATATCGAAGGCCATATTTCGATCGCCAGGGTAAAGGCATGATCAGCTTATAATCTCCTAATATCAATGCATCCCAATTATCGGCCATAGTATCGAGGTACCAGGAGTAGCCATAGATACGGCCATTATCCGCATGGTCCATACAATGATCCCATTTTGTTCGATCGATTGAACCGGAGTTCATCCATTTTATATCGGGCTGACTATTCATTAATAGATAAACGAGGGGTCTATTTTTTTAAGATTGAAATTTGAGATATCGATGGAGAACGATATTTTCTGCCAGAACTTTTTCTTTTTATCCAGCGTGGATTGAACATAGTTTTTAAAAACGCTGCTATAAATAAGGGGCATATAAATATTCACCAGGCCCTTGACCAGCGATAACTGCAGGCCGGCATCATATAAGAACCGATCTGTTTCAGCATTAGCCTTCCAACTTTCTGAGACGGTTCCAATATCAAGAAATAATTTTAGTGGAATCTTGAATGGAAGGGCTGTTAATGGATTAATGGAGTTTGGAATGGTAGTGCTAAGATTAATGGCCATCAACCAATCATCTGTTTTCCCAACTTTGCTGGCCAGCAGATCGGTCCTTATTTTAAAAGCACCATCTCTGATCATGATCTGCTGGGAGGGCAGTTTTTCAAATTCATTTCTTCCTATAAAATAATCGCTATAAGTATAATCTTCATATCCGTTTGCCCCGGTCAGGTTGATATGATAACGATCGGTGGCAAATTTTTGTGAAAGGATCTTTGATCCGCGATAAAAGAATTTGCCGGCAAAGAATCGCAGATCCAATCCTCCGGCTTTAGGGTAATTAAAGAAATAGGTACCGGTAAATCCGGTGCGAACAAAATCTTTTCCCTGCTCTAGTTTGAGTTCCGCGCGGTAAGGATAAAGTACCCTGTTATTCTCCAGTACTAATTGCAATTGATTTATAGAATAAGAACCATCTATCAACCTGAGCCGGTTGATGATATTTGTATCAAGACCTGCAATCACAGTATCTCTGTAAAAGCGAACCCCATCCTCATTCATGCGAAAGGATCTGAATTGAATAAACCGGTTCATCGTACTCCTTGCGTCTTTTTCACGCATCGTAAGCTTCAGACCTGGAACAATTTTTCGGATACCGGGATATAGAGTTGGACCTGATTCCTGCTCCAGTTTATTAATTGAAAAAAGGGCTGCATTCAGACCCAGCTCTATTTTTCTAAATATTCCTTTATCAGGATATGCACTGTACCAGGCGAAACCTATCCCCCCTGGTTTTTTTGATCCTGTTCCATATACCGGCGCTAATAAGAATTGAAAAGGAGATGGAGGGATCTTCATATTAGTAATAAAAATTCCCGCCATTAATTTATCATAGGTATTCGCACCCAGTGCAGGACCAATCAGGAAAAGATTTTTTGAAGGCTGTTTCGCATAAATTTTCAATGATCTGATATCAAAAATAAATGCGAAGCGGGAACCTTTATTTACCTGCGAGGGCAATGGACCTTTCTTGTCAAGCAAGTCGAATTCTGTTCCCAGGTCCTTGCCACTGCTTTTTTGCAGGGAAGCCTGAATATCTGCCGGTTGCGGATGCCTGAATTTCCATTCATCGAAATAAGCCTGCATGGCTTTATCAAATACTGCTGTTCCCAGTGATGTTTCAAGGTCCCTTAACCAAATGGATGTTTTATAATAAACTACCAGGTCATAATTTTTCACTGAGAATTTTTCTGAGTTGGTTGATATGGGCTGGTCCATTTTAACAGCGGCCAAAGTCTCGAAATTCAGTTTTTCCTGAATGGGTTCATCATTGTAAAACAATTGCTGGTAACGGTGTTCATAATAACTGTTGATGCCTTCATCCATCCAGGGAAAATCTCTTTCATTGCTTCCCAGTATTCCATAAAACCAGTTATGTCCCACTTCATGTGCAATGGTGAGGTCCAGATCTTTTACATTTTTGGTAGGAGATAGAATAGTGATGGTTGGATATTCCATGCCGCCGCCAAAACTCTCAGGACCTTCCACCACATTCACCACTTTATATGGATATTCTCCAATCCATGCCGAATAGGAACGGATGGCTCTTTTTGTAAACAGCACTGCATTTCTCCAGGTTTCTTTATGTTCGGGATTATAGAAGGTTTGTACCTGAATAATTTTTCCGGAGGGTAATGCGCAGGTGTCATATTGCATGATGAGGCGCTTATCGGCAAACCAGGCAAAATCATGAATTTTATCCTGTACAAAATGAAGGGTCTTTGTTTTATTATCAGAGGGAGGAAATTTTTCAGAGGTGAATTTCATTTGTCCATTCTGCATTTCTTTTTTGCGGGCTGGTATCCATTGAAAAGAAGGCCTTGTGGTTCTAAGCCAATTGATCTCTTCTTCATTTTGAATTTCACCCGTAGCGGCGATCACATAATTGGCAGGAGTTGTAATGCTTACATCGTAATGGCCGTATTCACTGTAAAATTCCCCCTGATCCAGATAGGTGATCGGGTGCCATCCTTTGGAATCATATACAGCAGGCTTAGGATACCATTGCGTGGCCTGGTATCTCTGCCCATCATGACCACCTCTTGAATAATTATAGGGCAGCTTAACATGAAAGGAGGTGCTGATATTTATCTTTCCTCCGGGTGCCAATGGTTTTGGAAGCACCAGTTTAATAATGTCTATATACTGCGGATGATCTTCAGTTTGCGCGGTGATACCATCCACTTTCATGTCAAGCTGATTGATATAACCCTTATCTTCTTTTCCGGAGAAATAGAATTTGGTGACCCCGTTTTCCAATAATTGATCTGAGAAAGCCGTGCGGTCATTTTTATACGCATT
>JAYTXP010000288.1:0-1884 GCA_043742885.1 Chitinophagaceae bacterium
TTTGATCAGTACTTGCAGGAAGAAGGATTACAGCAATATCCGATTCATATAGAAATTGAGACGGGGATGAACCGGCTTGGATTTGCTATAAATGAAGTAGATGATCTAACCAACTTCCTGAAAAAAGCAACTTCATTTCGGGTGCAATCTGTTTTTACACATTTCGCGGCAAGTGAAGAACCAGGGCAGGATGATTTTACAAAACAGCAATTTGAATTGTATAAGCAGGCAGCTAAAAAAATAGAATCATCATTAGGTTACCAGGTTATAAAACATGTTGCTAATTCTGCCGCCGCTATTCGATTCCCGGAAATGCAATTAGATATGGTCAGATTAGGGATCGGGCTTTACGGAGTAGATAGTACTGCCGATTCTGATCTGGAATTAAATACTGTTGCATCCTTAAGAACTACCATTGCGCAAATAAAGCATCTCAAAGCTGGAGAGTCGGTAAGTTATAATCGCCGGTCCGTAGTTGAAAAAAATGCAATTATTGCAACAGTAAGAATTGGATACGCGGATGGTTTTCCCAGAAAATTGGGAAACGGAAAGGGTAGTGTTTTAGTTGCTGGGAAAATGGCTACCGTGATCGGTACTGTTTGTATGGATATGTTTATGATAGATATAACAGATATTCCCGATATTAAAGAAGGAGATGATGTGATCATATTTGGCAAGGGACTTTCCGTAACGAAACTCGCTGAATGGGCTGGTACAATTCCATATGAGATCATGACTGGCATTTCCCAACGCGTACGCCGGGTTTATTTTGAGGAATGAATTTAAGTCAATAGTGAATAATACAGTGAATTGGTGAACAGGTCACTCCCATTGACCTATCTTTGCCCCTTTATGAAATCCTTAAAACTCCGATACGTAATACTGATCATTGCCTTTGTGATTTTTGCAGATCAGGTATTGAAAATTTGGATCAAAACCAATTATTCAGAAGGCCCTGTAATGCACCTGCTGGGTATAAGCTGGTTCCGCCTGCATTTTATTGAGAACCCCGGAATGGCCTGGGGTTGGAAATTTGGTAATGAGACCGGCAAAATGATCCTTACTCTTTTTCGCCTGGCTGCTGTGATCTTTGGAACATGGTATCTGGGTCGGATCGTTAAGCAAAATCATAGCCGGGGGTTTATTATTTGCGCTTCATTGATCTATGCAGGTGCTTTGGGCAATCTTATCGATAGTATGCTCTATGGAATGATCTTCGATAAAGGTTTGCATTACGATGGGGTGGTGCATGATTATGTTCGATATACCGGTGTGGCAAAAATGGTAATGCCAGGCTATTCTTCTTTTCTTCATGGATCGGTAGTAGATATGCTTTATTTCCCTATGATACATGGACATTTCCCTTCCTGGGTACCGAGAGTAGGAGGACAAGAATTTGAATTCTTCAGCCCTATTTTCAATATCGCCGATGCCTCCATATCAGGTGGTGTTATCTCTCTTCTTGTTTTTCAAAAACGATTATTCAGAAAACCTGCTCATGCAGAAAAACATACTACAGTGGAGACCAGTAGCCAGGTGAATGATGAGATGCAGATATCCTGATAAAAGAGCTCTATCTTAGTAAAACAAAACCCCTGCAGTTGCAGAGGTTTTTTGATTTTAGGGTAATGCTCAGGATTAAAGAGCTGGTTATGCAACCATCTTTAAATTATTTTTTTCGCTGTTGAGATTCGCGGATATATCTAATGGCAGCTTGCCTGTCATCATTCATTTGTGATCCCGCCGTAAGCGCACCACCTTTTCTTGATAAAATTGACTTTAAATAAGGAGAGATCTGCTGTGCCGATCTTTTAGGTGACACAGAATGCAAACCATTTGGCGAATGAATACTAAAATGAAGAATGGGTAAGTGGTTATTTTTCA
>JAYTXP010000289.1:0-10702 GCA_043742885.1 Chitinophagaceae bacterium
GTACCCCGAAGTAACCGGCGAAGAAGAATCAAAAAAGAAAAAGAAGAGAGATACTGTGCAGGTACATGACATGCAAATGCGTAACACCAACAGTATGCAGGGTATGAACATGGAAGCGGAAACTGCCGACATTGTAACATTGAACTATACCATGCTTAAAGCTACTGAAAAAACAACATTGCCACAAGCCCTGGTAAAAGAATTGAAATTTAATTTAACAGGCAACATGAACCGCTATGTGTGGAGTTTAGATAATAAGGTTGTTTCTGAAACTGATAAAATTTTAATTAGGAAGGGTGAAAATGTAAGGCTTGTATTATACAATAACTCAATGATGCGCCACCCTATGCACCTGCACGGACATGACTTTAGATTGCTCAACGGCCAGGGCGAATATTCACCTATGAAAAATATAATAGACATTATGCCAATGGAAAGAGATACCATTGAGTTTGCTGCAAATGCTTATGGAGATTGGTTTTTTCATTGCCATATACTTTACCACATGATGAGTGGAATGGGTAGAATATTCAGTTATGAAAATCAACCTGCCAATCCCGAAATACCTGATCCTAAACTGGCTAAACGTAAATTATTTGCTGACGATAGGAAGCTACATTTTATGGCTAAGATTGGATTGGAAAGTAACGGTAGCGATGGGGCAGCCATGTTTGCAGGCACCCGTTACAAATTAAGTACTATATGGCATTTGGGAATGAGCAAAATGGAGGGATATGAAAGTGAAACAATGATTGGGCGTTACTTAGGCCGTATGCAGTGGATATATCCCTATGTTGGTTTTGATTATCATTATAAAATTGATGGCGGTGCAAAAAATATTTTCGGAAGTGATGCAAAAAACTGGTTTGGCCAAACCAGTAATAAAAACAACCGCAAAACAGTAGTGGCCGGTATTGCCTATACCTTGCCTATGATGTTTATTGCAGATGCAAGGGTGGACGGAAACGGTAAATTTCGTTTTCAGTTTAGCAGGGATGATATACCTGTTACAAAACGTTTACGGTTTTCAATAATGCTGAACACTGATAAAGAATATGCAGCAGGTTTCAGGTATATTGTTACAAAATATATTTCCTTATCAACTCATTATGATAGTGATATGGGACTTGGAGGAGGAATTACGATTACTTATTAAACCAAACATATCGGGTGAAATGCTTCACTTGGCTGCATTTTTTTGCAACAAAGTGTTATTTTACCCAGGTTACAAAATAACCAACCGAGATGATAACATCAAAGTTGTAATAATCCAGCTTTCGTTTTACGCTTCGATTGCCCCCTTCCTGAACCGTCAAGGATTTCTTGAGAGTTGCCTTTTTTCTTAATTGTAAAACCGCATTTATGAAACTATCAGAATTTATTGCATTGCCCGAGGACCACAAAAGATTAATAGTAATGACCCAGGGGGTGGCCATTGCAAAAAGGGAGCTGGCCAACAGCTTGGTGTTCCTGTTTCAATTAAACGAGTTCTATGTTGAAACTTTTTGCTGTAATAAAAGCAAGGAGATCCTGGAATACCGTGTATTTGAAAACACCAAGCACCTTAACCCTTACCTGGAATGTATTGAGATCAGTCACCTGTTAAAATGAAACAGGTTATTGTACAATCCCTGTTTGAAGTGGAAGGGAAATAATAATTATCATTTCTTAGTATCAGGATGAAAAGTTAACCAGGAATGCCAAAACTCCTGACTGGCCTGTATGTTTTGTAACTGGCTGCCTTTTAATGGGCCATCTTTACAAACTCCGTGCTGGTTCCAGTAAGATCCTGTATTAAGATCTTTAAGAAATGCTTCTGGAGATTTGGTGAATTGAAGTGAATTTCCATCGACCATACGGTTCCAGGCATGAAAACTTTTGCCATCATTTTCTAAACTGATAAGCAAGGGAAGTCCCGGCAGAGAATCCTGAATATATTTTTTATTGAAGAGTTCGTTCCAATCCCAGGCCTTAGAATACACTTCATGAGTTATACCAATTATCCATGATTTTGCCTTCCAGGGAAGCGAATCTCTTTTTTCCAGTGAACTGGCAATAGTTCCTTCATCATAGCCTGAAAGATCATCATATTGTTTTTTAAAATCAGGATCTGCTTGTAATACGGAAGAGTTTGGATGAAGTTGCAGCCAACTATCCAAACTCATTTGTTGCGAAGGAATTTCTTTCAATACTGTTCCTTTCAAAGGACCTGCGATCGCTTCTCCCGATACCTGCCTCCACCAGCTTTTTGTGCTTGCATCTTCAAACATGGCATTAAAATGATCCATACCTACGAGGCGGAATTTTTCATACTTGCCATTTACAAAAGGACTGAATACCCTACCTGTCCTGCAAACAGTACAGTACGTCACCATAACAGCTGTTCCACCAATTGAATCTCTTACCTGATGATGATACCCGATAAGCTGAATAGGGTAGGCTTTTGCTTCGCCATTTATCTCCACCCCGAGAATTAATTTGTTTCCACTTATTTTATTTTCAGTTCCGCTGGCAAACTGAATATGATTTGGCTGGTAAAACATTTTTTCTGCCAGAAAACGAAAGTTGAAAAAAGAGAAGATCAAACCATACAGCACAAGAAAAAAGGAAAGGAGAATTTTTCTCCATATTCTTGAATGAAGAAGAGTGTAATAGCAGGGATAGATAATTATCGCAAGAAGAACAAGTCGAATCCAGATCATATTTCGGTCAAGCCAATAAGCTATATCAATAGTATTGGAACGCTGACTGCCCGGGAATGGCATAATGAAATACACACGCAAAATTTCTGTAGCGATCAGTAAAATGAGGGCTGTTATCAGTAAAATGGTTCGCATGGTGCTTATAGTTGATCAATAGTAGGAAATATTTTGAAAAATTCTTTCAATAGGGCTGGGATATAATACAGAGATAGGGTACTAATGCAGCATATCTTTGTTTAGGAAGCACGATCACTTCTGGCCTTTTATTTGATTAAATATAAATTTAATGGCTCAGTTAAACAAAGTCGCGAAAATTACCCTGATATTTTGGGTGATGAAAATTGTTGCAACCACCAAGGGAGAAACCCTGGGTGATTTCCTGTCTATGTCCTTTAACCTTGGATATGTAGTGGGTAAAATATATCCATGTAATTTATTGGATGGGGTCAATGAAGGTGAAGTAACAGATGGAATATCCCTGCCAGCCATCATTATATTATTTTATTAATGCCTTTCCGGTTGCTGACCCCAATGTTCCGGGGAGCGCCATAGTGCAGACAATAATAATTCGCGCATAAAGAAAAATTCTTTTGGAAGTTTATCATACATTTTTTCAAATAGCTCTTCATGAAAAAGCATCTCATGTTTTCCGGACTCGCGGTCAACTGTCATGATACGCGTGAAAGCCTCCTTATCAAAACTTTCCAGGCCATTCCAATCCATATCCTCGTAACGAGGCATCCAGCCAATAGGACTTTCCACCGCGGAAGCCTTTCCATTGATCCTTTGCACGATCCATTTTAATACACGAACATTGTCGCCGAATCCGGGCCATAGGAATTTTCCATCTTCATCTTTTCTGAACCAGTTAACGCCAAATATGCGAGGCGCATTAGGAAGATCACGGCCAAATTGAAGCCAGTGATTTACATAGTCTCCAATATGATAACCCATGAAAGGAAGCATGGCGAAAGGATCTCTCCTCACTTTTCCTACTTCACCAAAAGCCGCTGCTGTTGTTTCACTTCCCATGGTGGTTGCCAGGTAAACACCAAAATTCCAGTTGAAAGATTGATATACTAATGGCACACCGGTACTGCGGCGTCCTCCGAAAATGAATCCGGCAACAGGAACTCCATTTGGATTATCCCATTCTTTATCGATAGCAGGATTTTGATAAGCAGGTGCAGTAAATCGTGCATTAGGATGTGCCGCGGGTTTTCCTGAGGATGGATCATAAGCCTTGCCATGCCAGTCGGTCAATCCTTCGGGTATTTCCCTGGTCATACCTTCCCACCATATATCTTTATCTTTTGTGATTGCAACATTGGTGAAAATGGTATTGGCGCGGATACTTTCCATCGCATTTGGATTGGTTTTGAAATTTGTTCCAGGCGCGACACCAAAATATCCGGCTTCAGGATTGATAGCGTATAACCGGCCATCTTTACCTTTATGTATCCAGGCAATATCATCTCCAACCGTGGTCACTTTCCATCCATCGAATTCTTTTGGAGGAATCATCATCGCGAAATTGGTTTTACCACAGGCGCTGGGGAATGCAGCCGCCACATAAGTTTTTTCTTTCTCCGGAGATTCTACTCCCATCAATAACATATGTTCTGCAAGCCATCCTTCTTCTTTTCCAATTACAGAGGCAATGCGTAAAGCGAAACATTTTTTTCCCATCAGGGCATTACCACCATAACCACTGCCATAGGAAATGATCATTCTCTCTTCGGGAAAGTGAGATATATACTTTATAGCTGGGTTGCAGGGCCAATTTGTATCCTGCTCTCCTTCGGCAAGAGGAGCACCTACTGTATGCAGACATTTTACATATCCATATTTATCAATGTAAGGAAGTATATTCTTACCCATTCGCGTCATAATACGCGTATTCACCACTACATATTCTGAATCAGTTAGCTGAACACCATATTTAGAATAAGGCGAACCTACCGGCCCCATACAAAATGGAATTACATATAGCGTGCGGCCCCGCATACATCCGTCGAAAAGACCGTTTAGTATCTTCTTCATTTCATTAGGCTCCATCCAGTTATTGGTAGGACCCGCATCTTCTTTTCTTTTGGAACAGATAAATGTTTTGTCCTCTACGCGGGCCACATCACTGGGATCACTGAAGCAGGCAAAACTATTTGGACGCTTTTCCGGATTTAAAGGAATAAATGTGGTTTTTTCAACCAGCAACTGGCAGAGATCATCATATTCTTTTTGTGATCCATCACACCAGTGAATATTATATGCTTTTCCGGCCGCGGCTATTTTATTTACCCAGGATTCCAGTTCAGCCCGTACCGTGATTCCTGATTCCTGAAGATTGGCAGCGTTTGTCATATTGAAATGGTTGAGTTTATTCAAAATTATGAACTGTGGAAAGATATAATCTAATTGGGATAGATGATCTTGATAGGTATGGAACGGGATTTTAATCATGTAAAGACTTGCTCATCAAGAGAATACTAATGAGTGTTAGTTTATCAATCTGACTATTTTAGAATAGGCTTCCGAAATCCTATTGTGATAACGGCTATTCAATATCTTCGCAGCCGGGAATGGCAGAAACAAAAAAATATTCAGAGCAGGAATTGCTTCAATTGCTTAGGCAGCGGTCTGAATCGGCCTTTCATTACCTGTACGATAATTACTCCGGCGCGCTTTACCAGATTATATTTAATATAGTAGGAGATGAGCAACTGGCATCTGATGTGTTGCAGGAAGTGTTTGTTAAGATCTGGAAACAGATCGATAATTATGATGAGTCAAAAGGTCGTTTGTTTACATGGATGCTGAATATTTCCCGAAATGCAGCAATAGATTTAAAAAGAAGCAAGGCATTTCGTAATCAGCAAAGAAACCAGGAGCTCGGAGAAAACGTATATGATGAAGTGGGTCGTTCTGAGATCGCGGTTGATGCCATCGGACTAAGAAAATTTGTAGGAGGATTAAAGCCAGAATTAAAACAATTGCTGGACCTCGCTTATTTTCAGGGATTCACCCAGGAAGAAATCAGTAAATCATTGAACATACCTTTGGGTACGGTAAAAACAAGGATCAGAAATGGGTTACAGCAATTAAGAGCAATCATGCAAAATAATGGATAACAAGGCATACATAGAAAGCGGGGCCATCGAGGCCTATGTACTGGGCCTGGCCACAGGAGAAGAAAGAGCCGAGCTGGTAAAGCTGCGCGCGGAAGATCCTGCTGTAGCAGAAGCTATTACCCGTTTTGAATTAGAGATGGAGTTGCAATTATTGAATCAGGGTGCGTCTGCACCTGCAGGGGTAAAAGAAAAATTATTGAATAAGCTGCAACCAGAATTTGTCAGCGCTCCTGTAATTCAAATGAGGCCATCCTCCCTTATCCGTCCTATTTGGAAATGGACTGCAGTAGCAGCTATTGTATTATTTGTTGCAAGTTTGGGTTATATCTACGTTCTGGCAGATAAGGATAAAAAAATACAGGAAGAATACGCTACTATATTGTCGGAGACAGATAGTCTGAAATTGCAAAATCAACTGGTAGATGCCCAACTTAAAGAAATGCAGAAAGGCCTGAGTATGCTTTCTGATCCGGCTGTGGATAAAGTAAGCATGCCGGGTATTGGACAGCATCAGCAAAATAAGGCTTTGGTGCTTTGGGATAAAAAAACAAAAGATGTTTATCTCATGCCTACAGATCTTCCTGCTGCACCCAGCGGTATGCAGTATCAGCTTTGGGCCCTGGTAGATGGTAAACCAGTGGATGCGGGTATGATGGGCGATTGTTCTGTCATTTGTTCAATGAAAAATATTCCCCGCGCGCAGGCATTCGCCATTACACTGCAGAAACAAGGTGGCAGTGCTGAACCTGATATGAACAGCCTGTATGTAATGGGTAAGATCATCCCCTGATCTTTAGATTTTCCTCAAAACTTTATTTTATTATTTTTTTAGGTTAAATCCATAGATGACTTCATTTCGTAAATGAGATGTAAATCAATTTTTACATTTAAAAATTATGACGAAATGAAAATCTTCAAAACCATTCTTGCATCTGCACTGGTGCTCGGTTCTGTAGCGGCCATAATGGCAGCGGACCATATCGATTCACCAAGTGTAACGGGTCAAACAACTGATATAACGGATCTCTATGTTTTTCGGGGTGCTGATCCAAATAATCTGGTCTTTGTTGCTAACACGCAAGGCCTGCTGGTACCATCTGCAACAGGTGCTGCTAAATTTGATGCGAACACCGTGATTGAATTTAATATTGATAAAGACAATGATAATATTGAGGATCTGGTGATACAAGCAAAAGCAGATGGTAATGGCAATATGCTGATCTATGGACCAGTGGCTCCTTCAGAAAAAGGCGGACGTAGCAAAATTGAAGGGGATGTTACTGCGCAGACCGCGATCACAGCCTATGGCTCGAGTCCTACAACAGGTACCGGTACAAACGGTATCAAAGTCTTCGCGGGTCCACGTGATGATCCTTTCTTCTTCGATCTGAATCAATTTAAAAAGATCATCGCAGGAACTGCTTCCTCCTTCAACAACCCGGGTACTGATACATTTGCAGGTACTAATGTGATGAGCATAGTTATTGAAGTTCCTAAAACATTACTTGGCACTATCAGTGGTGGCAAGGTCAATGTATGGCTTGAAACAAAAAAGAAGATCTGATCATTTAATTATAAAAAATAAACAATGAAATATTCAATCATTATAGTACTCCTTGGGTCGCTGGCAATTACCAGCTCCTGCAAGAAAGATAAAGACATGACCGTAACTTATTATCAGATGCAGGATCAGATGGGCCGGCCTGCTATCAATACAGTATTTGTAAATGCAGGAGAGAAGGATCAGTTCAATACTACCTTGCCTTCAGCGATGAATGCTGCCTATCAGGCAAAATTTAAAACGAAATTACTTGCATTGAATCCCGGTTATACTACTAATGCTTTAGGACAAACAGCCGATCAGCTCACCGGATTACTTTCAACAGATGTGTTGAATGTATCCACAACGGGTGTTACTACATTTTTTGACGGCACTAATGTGCTTACCGGCCGCGCATCGGCCGACGATGTGATAGATGTGGAGTTATTGCTATTGTTTGGTGGACCTGCCGGTACATCCAATCCGGGGCTCACAAAAGATAATGTAAATGCGAATGATAAGGCTTTTCTTACAGTGTTCCCTTATCTGGCTTCTGCTAATTAAGGTCCGTACCCAAAGGCGGGGCATTCGCTCCGCCTTTTTAATTTTTTTTCAATGAAACTATTTTTTGCTTTGCTACCGCTTTTTATTGTTTGCTCCTGCAGCAATAAACAATCACAGATAACTCATGCTGCTGATTATACTGGATTTCTAAATAATAAGGAAAGGCCAGGACTGGTTTCAATTGATAAGCAATTGGAACATTGGTCAGCCCGATTAAAAAAAGATTCCGGTGACCTGGTGGCCCGCTCAATAATGGCAGGACTTTACGCGAGAAGATTTTCTTATTCGGGCGATGTCGCCGAATTAAGGAGAGCAACAGATTGGTATAAGGAGGTTAATAAAATCAACAAGTACAGTGGTTCTTCCACGTTTCGTAGCCTGGCTACGGTTTGTATTTCTCAACATCAGTTCCGGCTGGCTAAATCCTATCTTGATTCCGCATTGGCGATGGGAGATGATAAGCTTCGTAGTTTATTATTAATGTCGGATGTGCAATTGGAACTGGGAGAGAGTGGGCCCGCTATCCAAAGCTTAAATAAAGTTGAGGATCAGCAGGGCTTTGAAGTGTTGATACGCAGAGCAAAGATCCAGGATAAAGTGTATGGCCGACTGGATAATGCGATAAATATTCTGGAACAAGCTGCTGCAAAAGATGAAGTAAAGTCCAATACTTTTTTATATAACTGGATCTATAGTAACCTTGGCGATATGTATGGTCACGCAGGCAGATATAGGCAAGCATACAGTTCCTACCTATCGGTACTGAAAAATGATCCGGCCTATTATCATTGTTTGAAAGGAATTGCCTGGCTTGCCTTTAGTCACGATCATGATGCAGCAGGTGCCAAAAAAATTCTTGAATTTTTAATTAGTAAGCAGCCGCTTCCTGATTATGATCTTATGATGGCATCCATTTCAAGGGAGGAAGGGAATAAAAAAACAGAGGAGGAATATATTGCGAAGTATCAGTCAAAATTAAATTCAGGTATGTATGGGGCTATGTATAATGCCTACACTTGTAAATTATATCTCGATGCGGAACCTCAGCCAGAAAAAGCACTGGCCATTGCAGAGGAAGAAGTAAAACAACGACCTACTGCACTTTCTTATTCTTTATTATCATGGGCTCTTTTAGCCAATGGTAAGAAGCAGGAAGCACTCCAGATCGCCCGTTGCTACGTAGAAGGAAGAACAGCTGAACCGGATGCCATATACAGGCTTGGAATATTGTACTCCGTACTTAAAGAAAAACAAAAAGCAGAAAAATATTTGAAACAAGCCAGGGAAGGAAGTTATGAACTGGGTCCTTCAATTGAAAAAAATATAGATGCTACTTTACACAGCATTTGATTTCCGTTAATCCTTCGGCTCTTGTTTTAAATCAGGAGCCGTTTTTTTAAACATCCCAAATAACAGGGCTCCCATAAAACCAAAATAAAGACTGCTGTTCCACGGGCTTGAAGTGATACGGCAGGTGCCGGAAGCGCAACCTACCCATTTCCAATAAAGGAAACCGGCAATTCCGCCTACAATGGCGCCAATAATATAAAGTCGGTTATTCAGGAGCCTGAGTTTCATTTAATAAAATTAGGCGGTCCGAATTATAGTAGATGTGACTTTTGTCACGGCTCACTTAGGTTGCTTAATCTGTTTTTTAATACGGTCCAGGTATTTCTTCTTGTAATAATATTCCTTTACTTGCAGCAACTCTTTTTCGGAGTGAAGATCTTCATTATAATTCTCCACAATTTCTTTAACTGGTTCATAGATTTCTTTTTCAAGATCATTTATTGCCAAAGCCAGGCCAGCTTTTTCCTCCGGTCCTTCCTGGTCCATCAATTGTTCGTTAATATCCATTATCTCCATCAAAAAAGCAGGGGGCAATTCATACTTTTCTTCTTCCTCCAGCAGACCCTTTAGTTTCAGTAAATATTTAATGGTCTCACCCGGCTGCTGGAATGTTTTATAGGCCTTATTCAACTGCGCAGAGTTTTCCAGCGCTTCGAACTGAGCGCTCTCGTTCTCGTTGGCAAAATAATCGGGATGATATTTTCGGGACAGTTCAAAATAGCGCTTGGTCAGCTGGTCTTTGTTTACCCGCAGGCTTATGGGAATATTGAAGATCTCAAAATAGTTCTTGCTCATTGATTTAGCCCAAAGGGCAGCTAGTTTATCCGTAGTTTAGAGTTTCAGACATTTTTACGGGGCCGGTTACAAAATTACCCCCTTTGGTTACAAATAAAGGTATCAAGCATGAATGTGGTTAGAAAATTCCCGGATGCGGAAATAGTCAGCAATCTGCGAACGGGTGATCTGATGGATGACTCGATAAGGAGTCTATATCGGGATCATTATGACAAACTAACCCGCTATATTCTGGCAAATAATGGTAGTCAGCAGGATGCGGAGGATATTTTTCAGGAAACCATGGTTTCATTTATTGAACTGGTTCAAAAAGATAAATTCAGAGGGGATTCCAGTATAGGCACTTTCCTTTATTCCATGAACCGGCACGCCTGGCTAAATGAGATCAAAAGGAAGGGGAGAGCAATGATTCGGGAAGAAAAATTTGAAAAGAGTATTGATCACGATGACAGAGACAGCTTATCGGAAATTACAGAAAGAGAAGAAAAACAGGAGATAGCCCGTCTGGTAGCATCATTGGGAGATACCTGCAAAAAAATATTAGTGCTTTTTTATTATGAGAACCGCAGCATGAAGGAGATACTGGAAGCTACCGATTATGATAATGAACAGGTAGTGCGGAA
>JAYTXP010000290.1:0-4198 GCA_043742885.1 Chitinophagaceae bacterium
GCAGGGAGGCCAGATCGGACCCCGATCCCGGCTCCTCCCAATTAACTTCTATCACTATCGCGATTGATAAACTGGATAAGATCGGTATTGAAAAAGTAAAAGAAGAACTGACTACCCGTGGACTTTCATCGGATCAGGTATCGATTATTGAAACTTTTCTTTCGATAAGTGGATCAAATGAAGAAATTGTTTCCTCACTGGAGCAATTAGTAGGCAAGAATCCGGAAGGAAGAAATGGCTTAGATGAACTGGCCTATATCCTGGCCCATGAACCCGCTTCAGCATCGCTTAAAATTGACCCTACCCTTGCACGCGGATTGAATTATTATACAGGCACTATTTATGAAGTTCAGGCACCTCCTTCAGTAAAGATCGGCAGCATTGGCGGAGGTGGCCGCTATGATGATCTTACCGGATTATTCGGAGTACCGGGCATACCCGGTGTAGGCATCTCCTTTGGTGTGGATCGCATTTATGATGTGCTGGAAGAATTGCAATTGTTTCCCGCAGATGTGCATATTGGCACACAGGTAATTTTCTTTAACATGGGAAAATCAGAAAGCGAAAAATCATTTGAACTCTGTCAGCAATTAAGAAATGCCGGTATTCGTTCAGAACTTTATCATGAGGCAGTGAAGCTGGACAAACAATTCAAATATGCGGAAAAAAAGAATATTCCTTATGTTGTGATCATTGGTGAAAATGAACTGGGCTCACATACCGCCAATATAAAACACCTGGCCAGCGGAAAGCAGGAGGTTGTGTCCTTTCCTGAATTAGTTAATTACTCATTTTTATAACTCCCTCACTCCCTCCATTTCAATATTATTTACCTGTATCACCAACCCAACGATCTTGCCATCAGGGTTGCGTTTAAAGATGGCGGTTCCGGAATAAGCTACCACTTCAAAAACATCTTTACTCTCTGTCTTTTTGAATTCAGTGTTTCCCATTGCTGTTTGTGCCATAAGAGTGCCATCCTCAATAACAACAGTGATCTCTGTAACAGGACTTCCATCAGGAAATTTATACTTAGCCGTATACTCCATGAGCTGGGTAGTATCCTTTGGAGCATTTGGCGCTTTTGGTGGTGGCGGAGGTGCATCCTGGGCAGATAGTTGAGTTACCGAAAAGACGATAAGTAGTCCTAGAAATAATTTTTTCATTGCTAGTTTTTATGATCTAAAAATAGAATAAATAAATAAGAAGCTCTGTTAACATATCTCATAAATAATGGCTGCACCCTGACCTACACCAACACACATAGTAGCCAGCCCATAACGGGTCTTTGTTTTCACCATTTCATAAAGCAGACTGGTAGAAATGCGTACACCACTGCAACCCAATGGATGCCCCAAAGCAATAGCTCCCCCATTTACATTTACAATAGATGGATCCAACTGCAGATCCTGTATACAGGCCAGCGACTGTGAGGCAAAGGCCTCATTCAGTTCTATCAGCCCAATATCATTTATAGTAAGTCCTGCTCTTTTTAATGCTTTCTGTGTAGCCGGTACCGGCCCAATTCCCATTATAGAAGGATCAACTCCGGCAATAGCCATAGATACTATTCTTGCTATTGGTTTTGCTCCAAAATCTTTTACTGCTTTCTCATTCGCCAGCAATAAAGCCGCGGCCCCATCATTGATACCCGAAGAATTTCCCGCAGTGACCGTACCCTCTTTTATAAACGCAGGTTTTAATGAAGCCAATTTTTCCAGACTGGTTTCACGAGGATGTTCATCTTTATCTATGCGAATAGTTTCTTTTCCTTTGATCGTTGTAACCGGCAGCAACTCTTCATTCCATTTTCCCTTATTCTTTGCATTGAAATATTTTTTCTGTGAATTCAATGCAAACAGGTCCTGCGCTTCTCTTCCGATCTTCCATTGCTTTGCAACATTCTCTGCTGTTTCCCCCATAGAGTATGGATGATACATGGCTGATAATTGAGGGTTAATAAAGCGCCATCCCATCGTTGTATCAAAAATTTCCTGGTTACGGGAAAAAGCCTCGCTGTTTTTTGCCATCACGAAGGGAGCACGACTCATGCTTTCTACTCCGCAGGCAATGATCATTTCCGCTTCATTACATTGAATCTGCCTGCTTCCATCCATGATGGCCTGCAATCCGGAGGCACAAAGGCGGTTCACGGTATTGGCTCCAACAGTAACCGGAAGACCTGCCAGCAAGGCGGCCATCCTGGCCACATTACGATTGTCTTCCCCGGCCTGGTTAGCTGCCCCTGCGATCACATCCTCAATACGATTCAGATCGATACCAGGGTTTCTTTCCAATAATCCTTTGATGGTACCAGCCAGCAAATCATCCGGACGAACCGAAGAAAGTGTTCCGCCATATTTACCTATCGGAGTACGTATCGCATCAATAATATAGACTGAATTCATATTGTAAAAATAGGAATTTAGTCTATGAGAATACCCTTTGCTTCAGGGACGGATGCTGGTTAGGAGTTGTTATCTTTGCAGGTCATGAGATCACAATCAAAAAGAAATATACGTCATCTTACCCTCGCTGACCTTGAACTCTGGTTAAGTGAAAGACGGGAACCGAAATTCAGGGCTAAACAGGTCTATGAATGGTTATGGTCCAAAGCTGTGCAGGATTTTGATTCAATGACCAACCTGTCGAAGGACCTGCGTAGTGCACTGGCCGAGCAGTTCCTTTTACCCGGACTAACCATCGATCTTCATCAACATTCGGAGGATGGAACAGATAAATTCCGGTTTCGTACGCATGATGGTCATTTGATCGAAGGAGTTTTGATACCAACCGTATCACGTTTCACTGCCTGCGTGTCATCGCAGATCGGTTGTTCCCTTAGTTGTAAGTTCTGCGCTACCGGATATATGGAAAGGAAAAGAAACCTTGAGTTTGATGAGATCTATGACCAGGTGGCGATGATCAACCGGCATTGTGAAGCTGATCATGGGCAGAAGCTCAGCAATATTGTTTTCATGGGGATGGGTGAACCTTTATTGAATTATAAGCACGTCTTACATTCTATTGAAAGGATCACCTCTGCTGAAGGTATGGCGATGAGTCCCCGACGAATCACTGTTTCAACTGCGGGAGTGGCCAAAGGCATTCGTCAGTTGGGTGATAATAAAGTAAAATTCAAACTGGCCCTTTCCCTTCATGCGGCTAACGACAGAAAGAGGCATGAGATCATGCCAATCAACGATACAAATAATATCAAGAGTTTGACCGACGCGTTGAATTATTTTTATAAGGAAACCGGTAACGAGATCACCTTTGAATATATTCTCTTCAAAAATTTTAACGACTCACTTGCGGATGCCGATGATCTGATCAAACTCTATCGCCAGGTACCTGTTGACCTGGTCAACATCATTGAATATAACCCCATTGAGTTCGCGAAGTATGAAAAGCCTGAAGATGAAAAAGTTCAGGCTTTTATGAACTACCTGGAAAAACACAGGGTGAATGTTCGCCTCAGAAGAAGCAGGGGAAAGGATATTGATGCGGCTTGCGGGCAGCTGGCCAATAAAGATTAGACCTACGAAGTTTTTCCTACTTGAGTTAAACCTCTTTCTCCCCCGGAAGTCTATAATATGTTCTTAAAATGTTTATGCTTTCGCGGATCAGCGAAGTTTATTATAACCATTGCGCGTCATAAATAAAAAAACTATGAAAAGAATATTATTTTTTCTGATGGGTTTTGCCATTGTTACGAGTGTAAAGGCACAGGAAATTCCTGAAAGAAAAATGGATAAGCCCGGTATGCATAATGTTACGCATGAAAGGGGAATGAGGGGTCATCGCGATAACATGAGAATGATGGCGAAGGACCTTAATCTTACAGAACAGCAGAAAGATCAGCTTAAGAAAAATCATGAAGATCTGCACTTCCGCTTCGAGGCGCTAAAAAAAGAAGAGAATATCACAGTAAAAGAATACCGTAGCCGGATGGAGAACCTGAGGAAAGAACAAAAAAATTCTTTCCAATCAATTCTTACTGCAGGTCAGAAAGCTATCCTCGAGAAAAAGAAGGAAGATACTAAAGGACGTTTCGTTCATCAAGCCGATAAGCGTGGCGAAGAAATGAAAACACGTCTGGGTCTTACAGAGGAGCAAACAATCCAAATGAAAAAGAACCGGGAAGAACTTCAGTCAAGGATAAAAGTCATTCGTGATGATAAATCGCTGAGCGAGG
>JAYTXP010000291.1:0-13378 GCA_043742885.1 Chitinophagaceae bacterium
TTTATAATAAGTTTAATTATTTCTTTGTGGATTTATTGAATTTGTACCCGAATGATATTCCTCCATAATAGGGAACAAAAAATTTAGAACTAAACACAGGGCATACAAAGGCGCGGAAAGTAAATCCTCCAGCCTCAGGCTGCATGCGATATCCGAATAAAAGGTGACCAAATGTTTCTGAAAAATCTCCTCCGGCCCCTGTGCCGATCACAGGAGTAACACCGGCTCCTAATTCAAAATAATTTCTTTTATCCTTACCGAGTAAATAGTTCACCCCAATCGGAATAAATACAACTCCGGTGCCATCAACGCTAAATCCTCCGACACCGACTCTACCGCCAATTCCATCTTCTTTTTTACTGAAGCGGGTATCATAGTTTACTGAAGCCAGACCGGGTCCGCCTAACTCAAAATAAATAGACTGGGCCTTTATGGTGGTTGGTAGAATTGCTGCAAAGGCAAGCAGCAGAAAAAGTAGGTAATGTTTTCTCATATCTTTGGTTTAGGCCTGAAAGATAAGAGGGAATTATTAATTATGGAAGGAGATTTACTTCTCTTTCCAATGCGACGCCAAATTTATCCCTTACTGATTGTATAACCTCCTGACTTAATGCAAGCAATTCTTCCCCGCTCGCAGTCCCATAATTGACCAGAACAAGTGGTTGTTTTTCGTGTATTCCCGCATCACCTCTTCTAAATCCCTTCCAGCTAGAGCCTTCTTTAGGGCCACTATGTTCTATGAGCCAGGCCCCTGCCAGTTTAATCATTCCTCCAGGTAATTCATAGGACACAATATCGGGGAATCGATGTTTAATTTCTTCAAACTGAGTAGCAAATAATTCAGGGTTTTTAAAAAAACTGCCCGCATTGCCAATAAGATTGGGGTCAGGTAATTTTGAACTGCGTATACGAATCACCGCATCTGAAATAGCGCGAATACTAAGTTTGGATATGCCCATGGCTTCCAATTCCTGTTGTATGGCGCCATAACTGGTATGAAATACGGGCTGCTTTTTTAGTTGAAAACTAACCGACGTAATAACGTATTCTCCTTTATATTTTGTCTTGAAGGCGCTGTTACGGTACCCAAAACGACAATCACCTGCAGTGAAGGTAACAGGAGTTTGAAATTTAATATGGTAAGCTTCCAATGACCAGAATACTTCCTGCAACTCTACACCATAGGCACCAATATTCTGAATAGGTGAGGCTCCTACCGTGCCCGGTATCAAAGAAAGATTTTCAACTCCTGCCCAATTTCGTTCAATACAATACTGTACAAATGAATGCCAGTTCTCCCCCGCTCCCACTTTTACATAAACATATTCTTCGTCTTCATGCACCAGGGTAATGCCCATGATATCATTCTTCAACACCAATTGATCCGGATCACTAGTGAATAAAATATTAGAGCCGCCCCCCAGTATAATGGGTGCTCTCGAATCATTTAAATTTATTCGGGAGTATTCAAGCAACTCCTGCAATTCATCCGTGCTTGAAAAACGGGCAAGGTATTTTGCCTTCACATCAATATGGAAGCTGTTGAATGGTTTCAGGGATATGTTTTGCTGCAATAACATACTCAAATTTACGGATCTACATCCACCACCACTCCTACTGACTTATAACTCTTCTCCTGATGAATAATCGCAATCTGCTCCAGTATATCTTTCTTACTCTGGGCAAGCATACGGCCATCCTTTGGAAGTTTTAGCAGAATCTCAGAAAGATATTGATTGCGAATGCGGCCTATCAATGGGTCGGCGGGACCAACCAGATATTTTTCATAACGTGATTTCAAAGCCTGTGCGTAATGATGAGCCGCACGCTCCACAACTTCTTTGATCTTATGCTTAAAGCTAATATGAATTATTCTTGAAAATGGAGGATAAAAAAATTGTTTCCTGCTATTCATTTCCTGATTATAGAAACCGGTATAATCATGTTGCTGCACTAATAATAATACCGGATGCTGTGGCTGTGCGGTTTGCACCATGGTCTTACCCGTTTCTGTTTTTCTGCCAGCTCTTCCGCTAACCTGTTCCATTAATTGAAAGGCTTTTTCATTCACCCTGAAATCGGCAAAGCTGAGCAATCCATCCGCGTCCAGAATTCCCACAAGGTCCACATGATCAAAATCCAGTCCCTTTACCACCATTTGTGTACCCACCAGTATATCCACCCGTTGTTCTTCAAACTGCCGGATCAAGGTATCATGAGCATTCTTTCCCCGCACGGTATCCATATCCATCCGGGATACTCTTGCTTCAGGAAAATGTTCCTGCAATTGTTCCTCAATTTTTTCTGTGCCGAAATTCCGGAATATAAATTTATCACTGCCGCAACGAATGCAGGTATGTACCGTTGGATAGGTAGTGCCGCAATAATGGCAGACCAGTTTATTACTTAGTTTATGAAGAGTAAGCGATACATCGCAATATTTACATTGAGGTATCCAGTTGCATACAGTACATAATTGATAAGGTGCATATCCTCTTCGATTCTGAAAAAGTATGACTTGCTTTCCACTGGCCACTACTGTTTTTATGGCTTCAATAAGTGGTGGTGAAAGGATCACTTTTTGTTTATCAATCAGAGGAATAGTTCTTGTATCAATAAATTCAATAGGTGGCAATCTTAGTTCGCCGTAACGTTCCATCAATTGTACAAGGCCATATTTATTAGTTATGGCATTGTGATAACTCTCTACAGAAGGAGTGCCACTTCCCAATATTACTTTTGAATGAAATAATGAAGCCAGGTAGATCGCTGCATCGCGACCATTATATCTTGGAGCGGGATCCTGTTGTTTATATGATCCATCATGCTCTTCATCACAAATCACCAGTCCCAAGTCCTGAAATGGCAAGAATACCGATGACCTTGCCCCCAGCACCACTCGCAGTTCCCCATTCTTCACCTTGTTCCAGATCTCCACTCTTTCATTTTGTGAAAACCGCGAATGATAAATACCGATATACCCACCAAAATGTCTTTGAAGCCGGCGAATCACCTGTGAGGTGAGGGCGATCTCGGGCAATAAATAAAGCACCTGCTTTCCTTTCGTGATCATCTCCGCAATCAGTTTAATATAGATATTGGTCTTGCCACTGGATGTTACACCATGCAAGAGGCATACATTTTTTGTTCCCAGAACAGACTGAACAGAATCCATGGCTGTTTGCTGCGCAGGCGACAATTCAAAATCTATATTTACATGACGGGGAAGAAATTTTATCCGGTCAACGATACGTTTATCCAGATGCAGAATATTTTTTTCTACCAATCCCTTTAATTGCGCTTCGGAAGCTCCTGATTTTTTTAGTAATGATGCCTTGGTTACTTCCCCTTCCGCTTTAATTAAATGCAGATAGGCTAGTAATAATTCCATTTGTTTGGGTGCGCGGCTCCAGTTATTAAGCAATTCCGAAAGCTTCTCTTCATTATCATATTCCGGATTCAGCAATACATAGATTTCTTTCCGGGGCGTATAGGTCTGCTTTAATGATTCCCAGACAATGCAACATTTTTTGTTGATCAGGCGGTTGATCACTGGGTATGCATGGGGAGAATCCAGCAATTGTTGTACCTCAGATAAAGTAAGCTGATTACGGATCAGCAGGGCTTCCGCCACAATGTATTCATCATGATCCAGCATGGAAAAATCTTCTCCGAATTCTTCATTAAAAACAAGAATGGTCTCACTGGAGAGTTTGAAATGGGCCGGTAATGCAGCCGCCATCACTTCTCCTTCGCTGCACATATAATATTGGGAGATCCATTCCCATAATTTCATTTGTTCCTCAAAAACTACGGGCTCCTTGTCCAATACATTCAGAATATCCTTGGTTTCAAAATTATCCTCCTGTTTTTCCTGTACCTTTTTTATAATACCCGCATATTTTTTTGACCGCCCAAGGTTCACTTCCACCCGACAGCCCGGTTTCACCTCATTCAATAAATGCGCAGGCACTGACCATGTATAATTTTTGGGCAATGCAGCGGGAATGATGATCTCAGCCGTATATTTTTTTTGAGGATCCGGAGACATTTTTACAAATCTACTGTTTCTTATAGCCCCCATTATATTCGATGATCTTTTTCTCCATGATGGCATAAACCTCGGCTTTTAACCGGGCAGTATCATCCATTGTATAACCCATCACAGGAATTTCATTGAGATATAGAATGCGACTGATGCCAGGCGTTAATCTAAACATACTTTCATAAGGCATTCGCCGGTAGGCGTCGAGGAAAAGCACAGGTTTTATGGGAGTTTGAGTCTCAATGGCAATACGAAAAGCACCATCATAAAAATCCTTCAAAGGCTGGGCCTGCATATTAAAGGTTCCTTCAGGAAAAACAAAAATGGAGATCCCTTTTGTGATCACCGATTTCAGAATTCTTACACTGTTTGCCCGGTGAATAGCCGAACCACGATCTACGGTTACGATCGCATTGCGATAAATAAATCCGAATATGGGCACCTTCGACATTTCTACCTTGCCTAAAGGTCGAACCGGCTGACGGATGGCTTTAGGAATGATGGCAGCATCGATATAAGAAATATGATTGCCAACGAAAATATAAGCCTTAGATCGATCATGAGGCGATTCATAGATAAATTTATGAAATACAAGGATCATCGGGAACCACAGATCGGCCCATACACGACAGAGTGCGATGATCATATTACCACCTTTGATATGGCCAAAAAAAGAAGCAATGATCACAAAGGGAAAGATCAGCAGCATAACGGCTATAAAACTGAGAAAGGCGTATATACTATAAATAAATTGCAGTGGCCGGATCAGTAATAGCAATGGCTTCTTCATGGTTTTATTTATCATCACCCGGACAATGACATTCCCATTCAGAATCCAGATCGATCACCGTAACTACCTCTGTCTTTTCATTGCATTGAGCGAAAATGATACGCACTTGCTGTGCATCTGAAGTACGTCCTTCGATCGCGTATCGAGGACAACGCGCATTCTGAAGGTCAGATTTACGGTAATTAATATGACCATTCTTCATAATGTCTTCAACTTCTGAACGGGTAATATGACGGCAATCCATTCGGCAGAGTGCATGCTGACTGTATTCGAGATAAGAAGTACGGCGATCAAAACCCCGATCGCGGTTAATACTACTTCCCTTTTCACTCTTAACCGGGTCTTTATCTGTCGTAGTCTTCTTGCGTACAAGATTCACGACAAGCAATAGCAATCCCAGGAAGGCGATAATGAGATAGATGAACCATTTATTTTTTGCCATGGGTGGAAGAGGATTCTTGTGCTGTGAAAGTAGGTAAACTGCCCCATTTTACCCATTTGCTTACCTTTGCGAACCCATGGCAGAAAACAGGACCATAGCATTCCATACACTAGGCTGTAAACTTAATTATTCTGAAACCTCTTCGCTTTCCCGTATGCTGCAAAGGGAAGGTTTTGAAAAAAAAGAGTTTGATGAGGAAGCGGATGTGTATGTGATCAATACCTGTTCAGTAACTGATAATGCCGATAAAGAATGCCGTCAGCTGGTGCGCCGTATTCAACGCCGCTCTCCTGAAAGTTTTGTAGTGATCACCGGTTGTTATGCGCAGCTAAAACCAAAAGAGATTGCAGCCATACCCGGCGTTCATCTTGTATTGGGTGCAGCCGAAAAATTCAATATTGCGACACATATACGTGAACTAACAAAATCCGATAGCGCGAAGATCTGCAGTTGTGATATTGAAGAAGTGAATCAGTTCCATTCTTCCTGGTCGATGAATGAGAGAACCCGAACTTTTTTAAAAGTGCAGGATGGTTGCGATTATAATTGTTCCTTTTGTACTATTCCAATAGCAAGGGGAAAAAGTCGCAGCGATTCCATGAGCAATGTATTGGCCACCGTAAATAAACTCGCAGCCGAAGGAGCCAAAGAGGTTGTGCTTACAGGAGTCAACCTGGGTGATTTCGGAGAAAATGGAGAAGATTTTTTTTCGCTGGTAAAAGAGCTGGATAAAATAAAAGATATACATCGATATCGTATTTCTTCTATAGAGCCCAACTTACTATCCAATGAAATCATAGCGTTTGTGGCCAATAGTGATCGGTTCATGCCACATTTTCATATTCCATTACAGTCCGGTTCCAATAAAATTCTGGGCGCTATGCGTAGAAGATATAAGAGAGAATTATATGCGGAAAAAGTTTCGCTGATCAAAACCCTTATGCCTCATTGCGCTATTGGGGTAGATGTAATCGTAGGTTTTCCAGGGGAAACGGAGGCAGAATTCAAGGAGACCTTTGATTTTCTTCATGCACTGGATATTTCATACCTCCATGTATTTACATACAGTGAAAGAGATAATACTCAGGCCCTTACTCTGAAACCGGTGGTGCCTGTTCATGTACGAAATGAAAGAAATAAGACCCTTCGTAATCTTTCTTACATGAAGAATCAATTTTTTATTGGTCAGCATAAGGACAAAACAAGAAAAATATTGTTTGAGGCCAACCACAAAAATGAAATGATGGAAGGCTATACCGATAATTATATCCGTGTGGTCACCCCTTTCCGGCAGGAATGGGTGAACCAGGTAATTGACTGGAAACTCTAACAATCTTCACGATTTTGGCAAAATACCTGCTTCAGGGTATGGAAAACCGTATTCCTCACCTTATTTTTAGGTCTCAATTAAGATAATAATCAAACTCTTTAATCATTTAAAAAAACAAGTATGCAAAAACTGAAATTGCTTCTTTGCGCTGCTTTCCTGGTTGCAGCCTCATCTGTGTTCGGACAAGCTGAGAAAAACGTTTCCCTTATCAAGGAAGGTTCTAAATTAACGGATGGTGACATTGGTTTCCTTTCCATGGTTGCTGGTGAAAAAGTTGAAGCCGGTAAAAAAGATCGTCAGGCTACGATCAAAGGTGTTGCCTACAAACAAGGCATGACCCTTTCCAAGACAGATGCTGCCAACATCAACGCTGCTATCACTGCTTTCCAGAAGTCTTACAAGACTCCTCCTAAATCACGCGGTACTGCAGGTTTGAGCTACTACTGGTACTACTATTGCGATGGCTACGGCTACTGCTACTATTACAAGTACTACTACTACTGTTAAAAACTTCAAAACCGGCTCAGGCCGGTTTTTTTGTCTCCTCAACCTACTCAACCTTCTCAACTTTCTCAACCTTCTCAACCTGTATATAAGAATACCCAACCAACGGTATAGTTTTGCCGTCATTAACATCTTAATATTGTCATAGGTTCTAAAAAATCACTAACATTGACCATTACCCCAAACCGGTTTAATTTATGAAAAAGTCCCTCTCCATTCTGCTCCTATTTTGCCTGGCTTTTGTCTCCCTTCAGGCCCAGACCAAGAGAGCGCTGATCATAGCCATTGGAAATTATCCAAATCCAAGGGTGAACGGATGGCCGGAGATCAGTTCCACTAATGATGTGCCGTTGGTAAAGGCTGCCCTGGCAAAACAGGATTTCAAAAATATCTGGACCCTGGTCGATGCGCAGGCAACAAAACTGGGTATTGAAAAAGCACTTGACAAGTTGATCGATAGTTCCAAATCGGGTGATATTGTGGTAATCCATATATCTTCTCACGGACAACAGATCGAAGATGATAATGAAAATGAGGAAGAAGATGGTTTAGATGAATGCATTGTTCCTTATGGTGCTGTTTATTCCAGTGATCTGACGGCGTTTACAAAAAACGCAGATGGTTATTTACGAGATGATGTATTTGGAGAAAAGATTACCCTTCTCAGAAATAAATTAGGAGGTAAAGGAGATATACTTGTCACCATCGATGCTTGCCATTCAGGAACTGGTTCAAGAGGGCCAGCCACTGTAAAATCAAGAGGTGGTAATGCTCCAATGGTGAGTGCAAATTTTGATAAAAAAGTACGCTCATTAAAAGATACTAAGGGTGTATTTAAAGAAGCTACTTCCACCGCTTTGAATAAAGATGCGGCCACCTATGTAGTGATTTCTGGTGCGCAGGCACAAGAAAAAAATTATGAGTGCCTGGATGATGAAGGTAATACCATGGGTTCTTTAAGTTATGCCCTCGGCAAGGCTCTTTCCACTATTACAGGCAAACTAACCTATCGCGGTTTGTTTGCGCAGATAGAAGATGTAATGAGAGAAAAAGCACCTCAGCAAAAACCAGTATTGGAAGGCGATGGTATCGATCGTCAGTTATTTGGCGGAAAAATAGAAGTACAGAAACCTTATTTGTTACTGGACCTTTCAAATAGCAACGCAGATACTATTTTAGTTAACTCCGGTTCTGTTGCAGGTGTTACTCAAGGTTCAATTATAGGATTCTTTCCTTCCGGAACCAGTCGCCCTGACATACAGGATACGATTGCTTCAGGTATTGTAATCAGTGCTACCAATTTTACAGCGGTAATTAAATTAAAACAATCCAGACCTGATTTTTTAACAAAGGCCCCATGGCCATTTGTACTTGAAATGGCATACGGTAGTGCGCCAATAAGTTTGATACTGGATAGTCTGGATGCCGGCAACACTCAAAAAGTAAAAGATGCTCTTAAAGACGCTACCAATATTAGTTTCATAAATACAGGAGAACTTTATTTTGTCCCTTCTGATAGTCGTCGTGGTTATGCGCTTCGCTATGCTAATTCAGGAGCCATCTTCGATGATAATATTGATCTGAATAATGCGACCGCAGTAAAGAATCTGATAAAGAGATATGGCCGATACCGTTATCTGCGTGACCTGCGAGTGAATGAAGATGGTTTGAATGTAGATTTAAGACTGGTATTCCTGGATGCGAAAAAGAATGTAGATGAAAAGAAAACAGCCGAGCGTACAAAATTTGGAGTGTTGGAATTGCAGGAAGGTGATACGGTATATGTAAAAATAAAAAACACAGGAACAAAAAGAACCTTTATCAATGTGGTGGATATGCAGCCTGATGGTTTTATCAACCCAATTATGCCAAATAGAAAATTGAAAGACCAGAAAGGACTTCCCCGTCCATTGACTGCTGATCAATGTGTATTAAATGTTGGGGATTCTTTACTTAACCGGGATATGATGATCGTCATGGCTCCTCCATATGGAGAAGAGATCTTTAAAGTATTTCTTTCCAGTGCACAGTTGGATCTGGAAGAATTGCTGGCCGGTAATTCAGATGAAAACAGTAAATCAAGAGGGATATTGAACAACCTGGCAAAAACCTTTAAGAATTCAGGTAATGTAACCACCAGGGGTGGTGGTACTTCTTCTGTAGGCGGAAATGATGGAACAATCTTCGGGTTTAATTTTACGATAAAGAAAAAAGAGTGATATAAGTATAAAAAAAATCAAAGCTCCTTCGGGGGCTTTTTTTTACTTTCGGTGGTATCAACACCATGGAATTCCATAGCAGCGTTTCGCCTGCACTACTTGATAATTATCTTTCAAGAGGCTGGTACCGGATAGGTCCGTTCGTGTTCACTACTGATCATGTGGAGCACCCCGAAGGAGATTTTCCAGTGGCCTGGCTAAGGTACCGGCTGGAAGGTTTTGATCCTCGAAAGGATCATAATAGTCTGCTAAAAGGCCATGAGCAGTTTCAATACGATATAGGTCAATTTTATCTTACCGAAGAGTATGAAGCATTATTTGCTAAATACAGGGCCAGCCTGAATTTTTATACTTCAGAATCCCTGAAGAAACTGCTATATGATTTCTTTGATCCCGATGAACGAGAGGAAGATTTTTTTCCTACAGATATCGTTGAGGTAAGGCATGGTCAAAAGCTGATTGCGGCAGGCATTATTGATATGGGAGAAAAAAGCTGTGCAGGCATTGTAAATTTTTTTGATCCCGCTTATAAAAAATATAGTCTGGGAAAATCATTGATGATCGTTAAAATGGTGGTGTCCCAGCGTAAAGGCATGGAATATTATTATCCGGGCTATATCGCTTATGGATATCCGAAATTCGATTACAAATTGTTTCTGGGAAAAGACAGGGTAGAATTATTTGATCCCGCCAGGAAAGAATGGATACCCTATTCAAAGGATAACCTGAAAATGATCGCGGAACAATACTTGGAGAAACCGAAAGCCCCTAAAGAATAATATGTGGAACGAAAAAGTTAGCCTATTTTTTACAAGATCAGGTGGCCAGATAACACCATTTAAATTTTGATGTCGATTAAAGTGATTTTACTGAAAAAATGTATATTTATAAAAATCTACATTCTTAACATAAAAATATTTTTATGATTTGGCAATTAATTTTAGGTGGAATTGCAGGGTTTTTAGCAGGCAAAATAATGCGTGGCGATGGTTACGGAATTATCGTAGATATTATTCTTGGATTGGTTGGAGGTTGGCTAGGTGGTTGGCTCGGAGGAAAATTTAATATCCATCTGGGTGGCAGTATTGGTTATTTAATTACGGCTGTAATTGGAGCTATTATATTAGTTTGGTTAGTAAGACTAGTTAAGGGCCGATAGAAAGTTATTCAACCGCCGAAAGTCTTATCTGGCTTACCTTTGCAGCGATTTGCAATATTATGAAGTGGAACGTACTGGACTCGAACCAGTGACCTCTGCTCTGTCAAAGCAGCGTTCTAAACCAACTGAACTAACGTTCCTTTTGAGGAGCCTAAAATTAAGGGATTTACACAATCCTGAATTCAGATGCAACATATTGGAACCAGTTTTGTCTTATAATAGATGATGCCACGCTACCAGGTAACAATACAGTTTGAAATGACCGAAGCTTTTATGCAGGCGGTACCCGAGCACCGTGTTTATATTAACCAATTGATCAATAAATCGGTAATAGAGCATTATGCAGTAAGCCTGGAAGCGAAACGCTCCTGGATCACTATTATCGCGGAATCTAAGCAGAAAGTCGAGCAAATCCTTTCCCGCTCCCCACTTTTCAGTTTCTGGACATTTGAGATCGATGAATTATTCGTTCTCGATGGGCAGCATTACCGTTTGCCGGAACTCAACCTCAATTAGGTGGCCGACCGGACCTTTTACAAAGTGCCACTCCCTATATACACTTAGTTTTTTTTGGGTAAAAAGACCTGCCCCCTTATCTTTGCCGTCCCAAAACGGAAAGGGAGTTTAGCTCAGCTGGTTCAGAGCATCTGCCTTACAAGCAGAGGGTCGGCGGTTCGAACCCGTCAACTCCCACAAATAATACTTCTAAGACATCTTGATAATAAGTGTTTTAGAGGTTTTTCATTTTTGGACAGCTCTAATCGTAAGCCTTTAAAATAGCTCTTAAGAGCCATTCTGCTTGTAAATCTGCTTGTAAATTCTTGCAATTACTGGTACTTGTTCTTCCATTTTTTGCCTTTTACTAATTATTGCGATAATGCCAGATGCTGGCACCTCAAATTTATGGTACTTTGCTATCTAGAAATCCTTCATATCAATTTCGACTGACTATCAATATATTACATATCATTATTCAGAATTTGATACATATTAGTGTCATATATTGCAATAATTCGTACATAATAATGTAATTTACCACATTAAATCGTACATAATTATGTAGTATGGAAAGAAATGAAATGAGCTATCTCAAAAGCTGGAAAAATTCTGCCAACCGGAAGCCTTTAATAATTCGGGGTGCCAGGCAAGTGGGTAAAACTTGGCTAATGAAGGAATTTGGCAGGAATGAGTATGAAAAATGTGCTTATGTCAACTTTGAAAGCAATGCAGCTCTAAAAACGCTATTTACAGATGACTTTAATATCAAGCGTATTATTACCGCCATTCAGATAGAAACAGGGGTGGTTATCGAACCGGATAATACCCTAATCATTTTAGATGAAATTCAGGAAGCGAAAGGTGCTCTGACATCCCTGAAATATTTCCAGGAAAATAATCCTGAATATCATATTGTATCAGGTGGTTCTCTGATAGGCGTAGCTCTCAGCAACCAGACTTCCTTTCCTGTGGGCAAAGTAGATTTCATGGACCTTTATCCTTTTACGTTTATTGAATTCCTTGAAGCAATCAACGAAACGCCTCTTGCGGATTTATTAAAAGTTTCTGACTGGGAACTGATCAAAACTTTTAAGGCAAAATACATCGAACGACTCAAACAGTATTATTATGTAGGCGGGATGCCCGAAGCTGTACTTTCTTTTTCTCAGGATTCAGATTTTAAAGAAGTAAGAAGACTTCAAAATAATATTCTGACAGCTTACGAACAGGATTTTTCCAAGCATGCTCCTAATGAGATTGTGCCCCGCATCAGAATGCTATGGAATTCAATTCCCGCACAACTCGCAAAAGAAAACCGGAAGTTCATTTATGGTCTTGTCAGGCAAGGTGCGAGAGCAAAAGATTATGAACTGGCTATATCCTGGCTGACAGATTGCGGGTTAATACACAAAGTAAATAATGTATCAAAACCCGGTATTCCTTTAAAAGCCTATGAAGAATTTAATGTATTCAAATTATTTCTTTCAGATGTAGGCTTACTTTCCGCTATGTCAGATATGGATGCAAAGACATTACTTGAAGGCAATAAAGTATTTGAGGAATTCAAAGGTTCATTGACCGAGCAATATGTATTCCAGCAACTATCTGTGCAAAAAGATGCCGGAATTTACTATTGGTCGCCAGATAGCCGTGCCGAGTTAGATTTTCTTGTTCAATTTTCCGGTGAAATCATTCCTGTTGAAGTTAAAGCAGAGGAGAACTTACATGCTAAAAGCCTTAGGGTCTATTGTCAAAAATACGAACCTAAAACAGCAGTCAGAACTTCAATGTCCGACTACCGGAAAGAAGAGTGGATGACCAATGTTCCTTTATATGCAATCAGCACATTGTTTCATTTAACATAACCTGATTTCGCAGATACTGTCTGCAAAATCAGGTCACTAAGTTTTTATTCTATAAAAATGCAATCATGTTTGACCCCACTATATTTTACAATAGTTATTTGGAGGACTATCATAAATTCAAAGCAATTACACTCAAAAGTATATTAGACAATCCGATGCCCATACGAAATCTTTATTTCAGGAAGAATTAATACCCGAAAACAAGGAAGCCTACAAGAAAACTATACAGGCAGATCTCCGGCAAACCTATTTCCATGCGATTGAAACGTTCTTTGAATTATTTTTCTGCCTGAATCCCAAGAGCAAAACTTTTATGGGAGATAAGAACATCATGATTGCACTTACTCAATCTAATTGGAGAGAATCCTATGACAAGATCAAGAAAATCGCCACAGAATAAAAAGCGCTTGATTTTTTGGATGAAGAGATAGATATGCATAGTACCAAAGTGACGGTTGGACATTATATATTCTACTATGGAATAGCCAGCCAGCAAAAAATTGACGATAGATTCGGGAAAAAATTA
>JAYTXP010000292.1:0-6367 GCA_043742885.1 Chitinophagaceae bacterium
CGGGTATTCCTGTGAAAAGAATGGTGCAGGCTGAAACAGAGAAGCTTCGTCGTATGGCAGAAGATATGCAGGGAATGGTTGTAGGACAGGAAGAAGCAATTCAAAAAGTAGTAAAAGCGATTCAGCGAAATCGCGTTGGATTGAAAGATCCTAAAAAGCCAATTGGTAGCTTCATTTTCCTCGGACCTACCGGCGTAGGAAAGACTGAGCTGGCCCGTTCACTTGCCCGGTATATGTTTGATTCGGAAGAATCTTTGATCCGGATTGATATGAGTGAATACATGGAAAAATTTACTGTAAGCCGTTTGATCGGAGCACCTCCTGGTTATGTTGGATATGAAGAAGGCGGACAGTTAACTGAACGCGTTCGTCGCAAACCATATAGTGTGATCCTGCTGGATGAGATCGAAAAAGCGCATCCGGATATTTATAATATTTTATTGCAGGTATTGGATGATGGACAACTTACTGATGGATTGGGAAGGAAAGTAGATTTCAAGAATACTATGATCATCATGACCTCCAATATTGGAGCAAGACAACTGAAAGACTTCGGTGCAGGTGTTGGTTTCGCTACTAATTCACGGAAGGAGAATGAAGATGAAATGAACAAGGCCGTGATAGAAAAAGCGTTGAAGAAAACTTTTTCTCCCGAGTTCCTTAACCGTATCGATGATGTGGTAATATTTAATAGTCTTAGCAAGGATCATATTTTCAATATTATTGATATTCTGATGAAGGGTGTAACCAAGCGATTGACTAATCTTGGATTCAGTCTTGAGTTGACAGAAAGTGCAAAGAATTTTCTGGCAGATAAAGGATTTGATGCTCAATTCGGCGCAAGACCTTTGCACCGGGCCATTCAGAAATACCTGGAAGATCCTCTTGCAGAACAGATCCTGAATATGAATCTGAAAGCAGGAGATGTTCTGGAAGCAGAAGCCGACCCTGATGGAACGAAATTGAATTTCATTTATAAGAATAAGGAGGAGGAAGCGAAAGCGTAAGGAAGGTTGAGCTGTTGAGAAGGTTGAGAGGTTGAGCGAAGAGGTTAATAGATTGAATCAGTTTTTAAAGGAGCAACTCCGTTTTTATAAATTTAGGAAAGTGTCATTCATTTTTGAATGGCTCTTTCCTTTTAGGGTCTCCCACTCAACAGCTCAATAGCTCAATAGCTCAATAGCTCAACCTCCTCCAACAGCCGCCCCCAGCCCCTAAAGGGGAGGGTGAAACCCAGTAGTGCAAGATGTAACAGCCAATGCACCCCCAGCCCCTAAAGGGGAGGTTTGTTTTTCTTTAGTGGTTAGATAGAAGTACAAATTGTGATTTGGAATTAATGTGTGATTATGGGAAATATGTACAAGGATGCAAAACTTCATCTATTTTTTTCAGCAAATACTTTTAGGAAAGAGCCAACACCTTCTGAGGAAAAACTATGGACATACCTTAGAAAAAAACCGTTAGGCGTAAAGTTTAGAAGACAACACCCATATCTTTTATACGTTTTAGATTTTTTTGCCCATTCCATAAATTTAGCAATAGAGGTAGATGGGAGTATCCATCAATTAAAAGAAGTAATAAAGAAGGATATTAAAAGACAAAAGGATATCGAAAGAACAGGCAGGCTGGGGGTGGCTGTTCTCTACTGCTTTTTCTAATACCCATCTAATGCGAATCTAATAGGAATCTAATGCGAATCTGTACTCAACAGCTCAACCTCTCAACCCCTCAACCTTTTCAACCCCCTCAACCTGCTCAACAGCTCAACCTCCTCAACCTCTCCCAGAATACTTACTTTTGCCCCAATGGCCCCCCAAAAAATAATCATCACCATCGACGGTTGGTCCAGTTGCGGAAAAAGTACCCTTGCAAAAAGTCTGGCCAAAGAACTTAATTATGTGTACGTGGACAGTGGCGCCATGTACCGGGCCATTACCTTGTTTTTTCTTCGCAATCATGTGGACTGGACAGATCCGGCGGAGGTGCATACTGCATTGGGGAATATTAACCTTGAGTTTAAACCAAACGAACATTCCGAAACCTGTGAGATCTATTTAAATGGTGAGAATGTGGAATATGTGATCCGTGACCTGGTTGTAGCTGAGAAAGTAAGTGATGTGGCAGCAGTGAGAGAGGTAAGAGAATTCGCGGTGCGCCAGCAGCAGAAATTGGGGGAATTTAAAGGAGTCGTAATGGATGGAAGAGATATCGGAACGGTCGTCTTTCCAAATGCAGAGCTGAAGATTTTTTTAACGGCTGATAATGCAGTGAGGGTGGAGCGGAGGTTTCGTGAGTTATTTGAACGTAACCCTAATATAAGCATAGAAGAAGTAAAGAGTAACCTGGAGATGAGGGATTATATTGATTCCCATCGGGAGGTGAGTCCGCTTAGCCAGGCGACCGATGCCCATTTATTAGATAATTCTAATATGAGTATGGAGGAGACCTTTCACCGGGCGTTAAAATGGGCCCGGGAAGTGATCGGAGAATAATTTTTTTTTGGAAACTGATTTTGAACTTTATAAATTTATATATCCTACGTCCACATCCTTTAGAAACAATCGTTTCTCTTTATCCACTTTTGAATCCACTTCAAAGTCCATTCTTCTGAAACCGCAAACCAATTTCCCGGGGAACCCCCAGGTACGCGGAATAATAATTAAAATAAAAACAGCTGAGATCCGGTCAGCCTTTGTGTAACTACAAAACCTTGAAGCATGAAAAAGATTTTACTCTCTTTGATGTTGTTGTTATCTATTGGATACTTCAACCGATCTGTCGCGCAGTGTGGCGGTGCCAGTGCTGTTATCACTAATTTTACGGTACAACCATTTGCTAATTCAGTTAACTATGCATTTAACTGGACTTATGTTTTAGGAAATGCCTCTATTGAAGTGGCCATTTTGTGTAATGGTGTTCAACTTAGTTCAATACCATGTATACCAAGACTAAAAGACTCCGCTGCCGGGCCCCATTTTGTTAGCGGAAACTTCCCGGTTGCCTGTAATGGTGTGTTAAGAGTCGAGGTCAGGATTTGGAGTAATCCTACCTGCGGAGGAACCAGTTGTGTTATTTTCCGCGAAGTTTCTCAGGCATCCCTTCCTGTAACGTTTAAATCTTTTAGCGCTGCCAGAAACCACGATGCGGTTACATTAAATTGGCAAACTGCTTTTGAGCAAAACAATAATGGTTTCGCTATTGAGCGTAATACCAATGGTGCATGGGAGCAAATTGGTTGGGTAGCTTCTCAGGGACTTAACGGAAATAGCAGTCAGGATCTTTCTTATTCTTTTGTTGATCCTAGCAACAATAGCAAAGGAATTTCCCAGTATCGTCTTCGCCAGCTTGATATTGACGCGAAAGCAACACTTAGCGATATCCGTGCGGTTCGTGGTGATGGCCAGATCGGTAAGATCACTATTTATCCAAACCCAACAGCCGATGGTAAACTGAATATCCTTTTCGATGATGCGAATGTATCCCGGAACGTAACGATCTGCGATATGAGCGGCCGCACGGTCAAGGAGATCAGGTCGATCAGCAATAACAATATTACAATTACCAACCTGCAGCCAGGTATGTACACGGTGAAGATCGCTGTACCTGAAACCGGGGAGCAGGTAGTGCAGAAGATCGTAGTGAATAAACGATAATGCTCAGGGTTTTTAATTAAACCTCCGGGGGATGGCTTTTGCTGTCCCCCTTTTTCTGCAATAATCTACCCCCATAACCATCTATTATACAATAGATTACAGGCCTACGTATTTTTCCGTAGAAAAAAAATCGCTTTTCACTTGCAAACTACGCGACCGCGATGTAGATTTACACTCTCAAAGGTTAACCACCTTTATTCCACTCCTAAGAACCCAAACCTCCTCCAACATTTTAGAATGACCCCCCGGGCATGCTGCTTCATTTAATATGAGCATGGCCAATCCATCCTCATCCTTAGAAACACACCGTTTCGCAATCCTCTATTTTGAACAAGCTTCAAAGTCCATTCTTCTGAACACCGCATAACCAATGTCCGGGAAACCCCTAGGTACGCGGAATAATCATTAATTATAAAAAAAACAGCTGATTTCCGGTCAGCATTTGTTTATCAAAAAACCTTGAAGCATGAAAAAGATTTTACTTTCATTAGGCTTGTTCAGCCTTGTACTTGTGGGAAAGTCCCAGACAGTACTAAATGAGATTTACACCGATCCAGGAAACAATAAATCAGAGTTTTTTGAGCTTTACAACAGCAGCACGGCTGTTGGTGGTCAGAGCGTGGATTGTTTCACAATTCTTACCTACGTGAATACAGGAAATAATGGAATTGAAGGCTGGTATGTAATGGACCTTCCAAACTTAACTATTGGCCCCAAGGGATTTTTTACTGGCGCTTCCGCGTCTCCCTTTAATACACAAAGCCTAACTGGCGTAACTGCAAATTTCAATTGGAATTCTACTTCTTTTAGAAATGGATCAACAGGTGGATCCTTGATATTTGCCCAACTGAATGCTGCACGGACTGCTTTTTCATCAGTTGCAGTTCCAAATCCATTAGATGATTTTCTTGCTGGAGGTAATGGGCAACCTTACATTACTCTGATTTTTGTAAATGGAGTTTTCAGTAATGGTTTTATCGGAGGTTCAAACTCTGGCGCAATTCCCTCATATGTTGCAAATATGCCAACTTTATCTGTTAGCTCCAATTGCGGAGGATCCATTGGTAACTTCAACATTAATTTTGCAACAGCCTTGCAGGCCTTAGAAAATGTTGTTTCACAACCAGGTTCAGATAATGGATATGCACGTACCAGTGATGGTAAATGCGGAGCTTGGGTAAAGACTTCAGCGAGCGTACAACATACACCTGGTCTTACTAATGGTAGTGCAACTTCAGGAACCTCTAGCCTTATTACCACTCAAGTAATCCAGTGTGGTATTCCTGCACGACATTCCACTTTGAATTTTGATATTACTGGAATTAACGGAACAGAAATAACTGAATTGCAAGATTTTCCTGTTATTGGTCAAGTATATGCGGATCGTGGAACTGGTGGGATTTTGGATGGTGCAGACAGTTTGCTTGGATCAGTAACATTTACTACTGTTGCAGAAGCTGGAAAAACTCTAGTGATACCTCAGACAGTTAACCTGATGGTTGTTTATAAAACTCAGCGTGGTTGTTTTGATAAAGTAATCAGTGTAGTTAATACCTGTGCTCCTCTTCCTGTTGGTCTTTCTTCATTCAGTGCTTCCCGTAATCTGGATGCTGTAATGGTTCGTTGGACCACCGCTTTCGAACAGAACAATAATGGTTTCGCTGTTGAGCGTAATACTAATGGTTCATGGGAGCAAATTGGTTGGGTAGCTTCTGCTGCGCTGAACGGTAATAGCAGCGATAACCTTTCTTACAGCTTCGTAGATCGTACAAACAATTTCAAAAGTATCAGCCAGTATCGTCTTCGCCAGGTAGATATCGATACCAAAGCAACATATAGCGATATCCGTACGGTTCGCGGAGATGGCCAGGTAGGCAAGATCACCATCTATCCTAACCCATCGGGCGATGGTAAAGTGAACATCCTGTTTGATGATGCCAACGTAACCAGGAACATTTCTATCTCTGATATGAGCGGCCGTATGATCAAAGAGATCAGGTCGATCAGCAATAACAATATTACCATTTCGAACCTGCAGCCAGGTATGTACACTGTGAAGATCGCAGTTCCTGAAACCGGCGAACAGGTAGTGCAGAAGATTGTGGTGAATAAACGATAAATGCTCAGGGTTTTTAATTAAACCTCCGGGGGATGGCTTTTGCTGTCCCCCTTTTTTATTTTGCAAACTAGCTAGTGTTTTATTTTTTGAGCTACTAGCTGCTAGCCACTAGCTTCTAGTAGCTTTCTTCAAAAAGACTTCCCTTTTCACTTGCATTAATGCGCATCGTGAAGTACTTTTATAATTCCAATCGCAACTATCCTTTTCGAATTTCCACCCGTACCGATCTCCCAAAAACCCAGTTTAAATTTTATTGAAATCTGTTAACTGCAGAAGTTAACATCGAAATATTTTGCATTCACTTATTGTGAACGCAGTCATTTAATAATTACGATCATGGTAATAGTAGTACGATAAAAAATCTAGGGTTAGGGATTAACCTTTGGTGGGTGGAAGGGGTTCCATCCTCCTTTTTTATGCTAGTAGCTTAAAAGAAAAAAGCTATCAGCAATTATCTCTAATCACTAATAGCTTTTCCCCCGACCCCTAAAGGGGAGATATACACTTGCTAAGGGCAGCAGTTTATTCACCTATTCACCTATTGACCATTCACCTTTTTTACTGAAATCAACTCTATCTCAAACACCAGCACCGA
>JAYTXP010000293.1:0-7337 GCA_043742885.1 Chitinophagaceae bacterium
TGCCAGTCTGGCCCCATGTTTAATGCAGGCATCTATCACCTGCTGCTGCACAAATGGTGAACCATGACAACTAATCTCTACTACATCCTCTCCGGTATATGACCGGGGTCCTTTGTATAATGAGATCACTACCTCATCCAGCAACAACTCTCCATCTTTCAACATGCCTACATGCAGGGTATGTGTTTTCTGCGCTTTCAGATCTTTTGATGGAAACAATTCATCCGCGATGGCTATCGCCTTCTCTCCAGATAACCTGATCACGCCGATTGCACCGATTCCGGGGGGAGTGGCTAATGCTATGATTGTTTCGGACCAAGGGGTGGGCATTTTGTAAAGATAGAAGAAGGCTGCGAGCCTTGAGCTTTGAGCTGTGAGCCTGACCTGTATGCTATTCAAGCTCGCAGCTCATAGCTCGAAGCTCACAGCTTATAAAAAAAGGCCCCTCAATTAAGAAGAGCCTCAAAATATTCTTAGCGGGAAAAATTATTCTCCCATTACCTGGAACGTAATCGGCTGCTTGCGATATGCTTTTACCTGGCGGCCATTCTGCACCGCGGGTGTCCAGCGTGGACCTTTACGGATAACGCGCATTGCTTCTTCTTCCATTCCATAACCATGATTGGTCAGGGATCTTACATCACTTACGTTTCCTTCTTTATCCACTACAAACTGAATAACGGTAGTATAGGTTCCTTCTGGTGCCGCATTATCTGTAGCTACCTGTCCATTACAATTTGACTCGAGGTAACGTTTCCATTTTGCATCGCCACCTGGGAAGCTGGCTTCGATCTCTACTTTATCGAAGATCCTATTTTCATCATCCACTTTCTTTTCTTCTACTACTCCTTTACCTTCATCAATAACAGTGGGAGTAACGATACCTACATCCTTTACACCTTCCTGGTCCTTCACATCTATCTTCACATCTTTCAACTCTTCCTGTGGTGGTGGTGGTTTTTCTACTTCTTCATCTTTCTTAATTACGGGAGGAGTGAACTGCTTCATTTCCACTTTTGGCGGCTCCTGCTTTGGCGGGGGCGGCGGCGGTGGGGGTGGTGGTTCTTTTTTCTCTTCTGTCTTCAGATTCTGAATGGTCATCTCCTGTGTCTTGATCTTCTTGGGGCCCGATTTTGCCGTTGCCAGTAATGATCCCAGAAGGGCCAGCAAGGCAATAATACCCGTTATAAGGAGAGCGCGACCGATCCTTTTATTATAGGTCTTGCGCAGCTCATACGCGCCATAATCCTTGTTCCGGCCTTCAAAGACCAGATCAAGTATATCGGAACTTAAGATCTTGTTTGCTTCCATGATTCCATTTTTTATTAGATGCGTGTCAGGATCAAAATCCATAACCCCGCCAGTTATTTTATACCCTTGCTTTGTTCTGTCGCCTTTATAAGACCCAGTTCTACATCAGTAATTTTCACCATCGCGTAACGCTTTACCTGGTTGATGGTCATCTCATCGAGAATGTCCACCGTATTCTTATAGGTCGCGTCTGCATCGGGTTTAACGATCACCACAAAGTCCACATCCTTACATGCATCCTGCCAGTCGGGATCGCCTTTTTTCTTGGCGCTTTCCTGGATGGGGGTACAGATCTCCGGATTATGGCGGTGAATACTGATCACCGATGCTTTCTTATCGAGGATGATCTTGCGAACTTCTTTAAATGTGGTCTGCTTAAAATTATTCTTCTCGGCACTTACTTCAAGTTGTCCTTCGTAATAATAGATGTTATTGCCTTTTCCAAGTAAAAGGGTAAGTGCGCCCGATTGTTTTACTTCGGTTTGGTCTTTAATATCCTTATTATCTTTTGGCATGTTCAGGTCCATGGCCGTTGGGGTTTGCATCGTCGCTGTGAACACGAAGAACGTGATCAGCAGGAAACCCAGATCCACCATAGGAGTCATGTCAACCCGCGTAGAGAGCTTCTTGGCTTTCTTTACGCCCGGGCCTTTTTTATGACCACCACCATCACCACCTTCTATACTAGCCATATTAAATATTTTTTAATTAATTATTTTGATTGCCACTTCTGCACTTTCTTCAGCTCGCTTTTCGCCGGAACATCTTCCAGAGAAGTAACTAGTTCATACTTGAATTCCTCATTTTTACGGAGGGCATCCACCACTGCTTCGAATGCAGGATACTTGGAATTGCCATCTCCTTTTATAAGGAATTTAAGCGTCTGTCCTTTAAATGCATCTTTTGTAAGACGTATCCACCAGATCAACTGATTATTAGTTGAATCCAGAACAGGTATACCAGGTTGCGCTGCTTTGGCTTGTTCGTTAGGGTCAATATTCAGGAATGCTTTAAGTCCGCTGAAAGGAACACCTACCATATACGTTTTACGGAAGGCTTTTAATTCTGCGGGAGTCAATCCTAAACTCTGTGTGCTGTTCACTCCGTTAATAACGTCATCAAATTTCTCGGGCTCTTTCTCAGACAACAAAGCATAGTATACTTTATTAGAAGAGTCGATGGAGATAAGGACCGCGTTACTTTCAGGAAGTGCCTGAGATAATACGGAACCAGGAGTAGTAATTTCTACCGGCTCCGGTGGCTTGAATTTGGTCGCCATGATGAAGAAAGAAAGGATCAGGAACGCGATGTCCACAAAGGGCGTCATGTCCGTATCCGTACTCTTTTTCAGTATTTTAACACTCGGCATGTTTTCTACAATTTAATAATGAGATGAATGAACTAGCTTTTTCCATACAAAGGCCGAACCTCTTACTTATAAAGAGAACCGAAACTTTGGGTAAGGGTGAAACCTGATTCATCAATACCATATGTGATCGAGTCAATACGAGTAGTAAACACATTATACATAATAAGTGCCAGGGCGGAAGTACCGATACCCAGGGCCGTATTATACAGGGCCTCAGAGATACCAACAGCCAGCTGACCAGCGGCACCTGCTCCACCTCCTTCACCCAGGGCAGCGAAGGAACGGATCATACCCAATACCGTTCCCAACAGGGCGATCAGGGTACCTACCGAGGTAATAGTAGAAAGGAATACAAGGTTCTTCTGCAGCATAGGCAGTTCGAGCGCAGTAGCTTCTTCTACTTCTTTTTGAATAGCGATCGTTTTCTGGTCAATATTCAGACCGCCTTCGTTGATCATTTCTTTATAACGGCGAAGACCGGCTTTCATCACGTTTCCAACTGAACCGCGTTGTTTGTCACATTCACTCATGGCCGCATCTACATTACGGTTGGCCAGGTGATATTGCACTTTACGAATAAAGTCAGAGATATTACCGTTACCTAATGCTTTACGGATGGTAAGGAAGCGTTCAATAGAGAACACAATAACCATCAGGAACATACCGAGAAGCAGAGGTACAATGATACCACCCTCATAGATCCTGTGCAATGCATCCTTTGGACCTTTATGCTGAGGCCAGATACCACCTGAAGAGGCTGGTTCATTAAATCCGCCTGGATTACCCAATACAAAACGCCAGAAAGCGTAACCCACGATAATACAAGCAACAGGAGCAACCCATGAGATCAGGTTACTGCTTTTTTTTGGTTGAACAGAAGTAGCCTTAACAGATGCAGTCGGTTTAATCTCTGCCATGATCTTAATTTTTAATTTTTAAATGTTAGTATACTAATCTTTCAGGAGCACGATTCTTTGCGAAAACCGCGAAAAATGTGAGTCAAGTTAATGATTTTTTGATACGAAACAATTCCGGCTAAATAATTTAAAAAAAAATCGATGCGGAGTAAAAAAATCAGACTAAAAAAGCTAAGGCTTATTCGTATCTCAGTGCTTCAATAGGATTAAGTTTACCTGCCTTCAGAGCGGGATAAAGGCCAGCCAGTAATCCAACAACGGTACAGATGGCGATACCATAAAACACCCAGTTCCAGGGAACCACAAATCCTGTATGTAATACCATGGAGAAAAGATTCCCCACCATTATGCCCAATATGATTCCGAAAATGGCGCCCATCACACTTATAATGATTGCTTCCAGCAGAAATTGTCTGCTTACCAGGTAACTTTTGCCTCCGATCGCCTTTATAAGTCCTACTTCACGGGTCCTTTCACTTACCGACACCAGCATGATATTCATAAGGCCAATAGCGGCTCCTATCAGCGTGATAAGTCCAATAACCGTGGCAGATACCGTAAGAAAACGAAGGCTGTTCATGGCCTTCTCTGCTACGCTGTCGCTGCGATCGATCACAAAATTGCTTGCCTCAGTGATCGCCAATTTCCGAATGGCCCTGAACTGGCTCTCGGCCTCGCCCATGGCCTGCTCCACTTTCAGCAGGTCGTTCGACATAATACCTACTACAAATGAAAAGCCAGAAGGGAAATTCCGGTCCAGGTTGGAGTAAGTGGTCATCACCATATTATCCCTGCTGAAACCAAATGTGGATCCACGGCTTTCTAAAACACCCAGCACACGGTAAGGAATATTATTTATTTTAATCACCGAATTAATAGCCGTCTCAATCCCTGCTTTGAATAATTTATCGGCTACATCATAGCCCAGTATACAAACATTGGAAGCGCTGCGCAGATCCAGCTTATTAAAATTGCGGCCGAATTTTATAGAAAATCCATTCAGCAATGCATAGCCTTCATCAGCTCCGAACAGGAATACATCAGGATTGGTCTTACGACCGCGATAAGAAATGATATTATTTCTTCCTCCAAAAATGGAGATACTTTTTACTGAAGGAAAATCATAACGATCCACAAATAATTCCGCTTCATCTTTTGTGATATTTCTTCCGAGGTTAGATTTTTTTTCTTTCTTACCTGTTTTGGAAACCGTCATTTTGGTATTGTTCCCTCCGCCAAAACGAATATCTCTTTCTTTAAAGCGAATAGAGAATCCATTGGCGCCCATGGTAGAAAAACTTTCGCTGAATTTTTGATTCATTGCCGTAATGGCCGTGATAATTCCTACCAGTGCCATAATGCCAAAGGCAATTATAGCTACCGTAAGTCCGGTACGTAAACGATTACTTCGAACCGTGCGGAAGGCGAGAGCTAGGATGTCCGCGAATTTCATTTTATGAAGGTAGTGAATAAGTGAATTGGGGTCAATTGGGGTGAATGAGGGTGAATAGGTCGCTTATTGTTGATTATTCAATATTGATACAAATTTTTTTGCGTATACATTATAATTCACCTATTGACTGATTGACCCCCATTGACCCCCATTGACTCCCCCCTCAGAAGTAATACCAGCTAATAAGAATCTCCGGAAACAACCCCAGCACAATGATCAGCCCGGCAAGAACAACCAGCGTCCATTTAAAACTGGCGGAAACCTGAATAGGTGCGGTAGTCGTTTCGCTTTCGCGGAAATACATGGCCTGAATAACTCGGAAATAATAGTATACGGAGATGGCTGCCATCAGCACAGCAAAGATCACAAGCCAGAGATGCTGCCCGCCTGCAAGGGCTGCCTTTAGCATGTAAAATTTTGCCATGAAACCGGCGGTCATCGGTATACCCGCCAGTGAAAGAAGAAATATAGTTGTGGTAGCGGCCAGCACGGGCTGCTGTTTCGCAAATCCATTAAAACCATCAAAAGTATAATCCTGCATTTTTATCAGCACCGCAAAAATGCCAATAGTGGCTAAGCTATATGCAGTAACATACAGCATCAATCCTTCCCTACCTTCGGCGCTAAGTGAATAAACAGCAAACATCATAAAGCCGGCCTGCGCAATACTTGAATAAGCCAGCATACGTTTTACGCTTTGCTGAAACACGGCCGTGATATTACCAATGAATAAAGTAACCACGGTAAGTATACCCGCTATCATCTGCCAATGAGTTTGGAATTTTCCAAATGCATCAGAGAATAAACGAACAAATGCAAAAAACACGGCCGCCTTTACTACTGTTGCCATAAAAGAAGTGAATACAGTTGGCGCTCCATCATATACGTCCGGTGTCCAGAAATGAAAAGGTGCCACAGAGGCTTTAAATGCCATAGAGAACATTAATAAAAGCATACCCGCTATCAGTAATGCTGAAGGTTTTTCTCCAACGATCGTATTGATCAAACCCAAATCAAAAGAAGCCCTTGCTCCATAGATCAATGCGATACCCATCAACATCAGTCCGGTAGAAAAAGATCCCATTAAAAAATACTTCAGCGAAGCTTCATTGCTTTTAAGATTTCTCTTGTCGGATCCTGTAAGAATATAAAGCGGAATAGAAATGATCTCGATACCTAAAAATAAGATCAGCAATGACTGGAAGGAAGAAACCAGGTCAATACCGCAGATAATAAAAAATAATAGCGCGAAGTATTCACTATAATAATTGCCCACTTTTTCCATATCGCGGGCCGATAACAATAAATATAGAAAGGTGGAGAATGTAGCAATGCTAATGAACAAAAGAGAAGGACGATCATATTTCATCAATCCCGTGATCGGAATATTAAACAGGTGTGTTCCCTGCATTTCCAACACATTTACAACCACCAGCGCGAGCATACCCGCGATAGCCAGTATTCTTACAGGAGCCTTGCCCTTCAGCAGTATCCCGCTGAACATCATCAGTACTCCCCAAACAGCCGATACGATCAATACATTCATATAATTGAGCTTACTACTTCTTTAATAATGGTATCACGTTGGCCTTTTCCAAAATAAAATCACTGCTTTCTTTTGCCAGGTTTAGCAAAGACTGCGGACAAATCCCAAACCAGAATATGATCCCTACGATCAGGGCCAATGCTATCTTTTCATTGATACTAATATCCACTGCACGAGACGTGAGTTCATTGGTATTACCATAAAATACTTTACGGATCATATTCAATGTATACACCGCCGAAAGGATAATGCTGAGTCCGGCAAGCACCGTAAACAGTTTGCTGTACTGCGTAATTGCCGAATTGAAAATTCCGTTGAACATCAAAAATTCTCCCGGAAATGCATTGGTCAATGGTAATGCAATATTTGCCAGTGCAACTATTACAAACAATATAGCCATGGCTGGTGCTTTCTGAGCCAATCCACCCAGGTCAGATATTTTTCTTGTTCCAAATTGCCTTTCGATTATTTCTATCACGATCCACAAACCGATAATATTGATACCGTGGTTGAACATTTGTATCATGGCACCTTGTACCGAACTGCTATTCTCGGAAAAAATAGCCGCGGCCATTAATCCAATATGCGCGATAGAAGAATAGGCCACCAGTCTTTTCAGATCATCTTGTCTTATAGCGATCAACGAAGCATAGATCATTCCGATAATAGCCATGGACATTACCACATCTCCCCATTGGAAGGACGCAATGGGTACGATCGGTAATAACCAGCGAAGCAAAG
>JAYTXP010000294.1:0-10831 GCA_043742885.1 Chitinophagaceae bacterium
CCAGGCTGATGCCAAACGCTCCTAAAACGGAGGTGATCAATCGAGCAATCAATGAAACACTTAGCCGTACAGTGATGACCTCATTAACTGTATTTCTTACCCTCCTCATTCTATTCCTGGTGGGTGGTGAGGTAACAAGAGGTTTCGCTTTCGCGATGCTGATCGGTGTAATTACCGGCACCTACTCTTCTATCTTCGTTGCTGCTCCGATCCTGGTAGACCTCGGTGGTAAAAGAGCTCTTGGTAAAAAAGCAACTGCCGCTGACAAGATCACAGTAAGTCCGGCTGCAAAACCAAAAGTTTAAATTCAATTTAACTGCATATTAAAAAAGCCGCCAAATGGCGGCTTTTTTAATTCGATATTGTGAAGGATCAAACGGCGAAACTGGTGCCGCACCCACAAGTGTTGCTTGCATTTGGATTACGAAATGTAAATCCTCGGTTATTCAGGCCATCCTGCCAATCCACTTCCATTCCGTTAATATAGAGTTCATGCGAAGAATCCAATACACAAGGAATTCCCTCGATCTCAAAGTGCTGATCTTTGTCTGTTGCCTGATCAAATCCAAGTAAATAGGTCATACCCGAACAACCACCACCCTTTACTCCAAAGCGAAGTTTCTTTGAATTATCAAATCCTTCCTCCTCCATCAATTTTCTCACTGCGATTATTGCTCCTTCAGTGAGCGATACCGGGGTTTTTGTCAATAAATTTTCCATAGCGCAAAATTAATCAAAGTTTGGCTCATACCTGAATACCGGGTTTACGAGGCTGGAAATTTTAACAAGTGACTGTAAAACAAAGCTCACTCCGCCGTGACGGCCCCTGCCTTATCTTTGTAGAAATCAACTGGTCCTTATGGAACTACCTATTATTGCTTTTATCATTTCAATCCTGGCCATTCTGATTGCTGTGCTGGCATTGGCTAGAAGAACACCCGCTCCCACATCAGCTTCTGAAGAAGTATTCAGCAGTAAAGCATTGCAGCTTCAGGCTTATGAAAGACTGGTTTTGCTTTGCGAAAGAATCGCCATTCCTAATTTAATTCACCGGCTTAACATGCCTAATATTTCGGCGGTGGAAATGAAAATGATTCTTGTCGAGAATATCCGTCAGGAATTTGATTATAACAGCACACAGCAATTATATATTACCTCAGTAACATGGGATGCGGTACGTAATCTGAAAGAACAAAACATTATGCTGATCAACCAGGTGGCAGCATCATTAGTACCAGAGGCCTCTTCCGGAGAATTAAATAAAAAAATTCTTGAACTCATGATGGCTCAATCGGGCAGCAACCTTCATGAACTGGTGCTTCAGTCATTGAATTTTGAAGCACGCAAACTGATGGACAAAAAATAAGCTTCATGGAAAATCAAAACAAACGCTTCACTGATTCTGGCCTAGAGATCAAACCCGTTTATACTTCTGCCGATCTTCCCTCAGAAGATCCAGGTTTGCCCGGAGAATTTCCTTTTACCCGGGGAGTTCAGCCAGATATGTACCGCGGCAAACTCTGGACCATGCGACAGTACGCCGGATTCTCGACTGCCGAGGAAAGTAACAATCGATATAAATATTTATTATCACAGGGTGTAAGCGGATTAAGCGTAGCATTTGATCTTCCCACCCAGATAGGTTATGATAGTGACCATGAACTGGCGGAAGGAGAAGTGGGAAAAGTGGGCGTTGCCATCGACTGCCTGGATGATATGGAAAAACTTTTCGACGGAATAAAATTGCAGGATATAAGCACATCGATGACCATCAATGCAACAGGATTCATTCTTTTATCGCTTTATGTGGCGCTTGCAAAAAAACAAGGGGCCGACCTGAGCAAGATCTCGGGTACTATTCAAAACGATATACTTAAAGAATATGCTGCAAGGGGTACTTATATCTATCCTCCAAAACCATCAATGAGAATCATTACAGATATTTTTGAATGGTGTAGTGGTGAATTGCCTAAATGGAATACAATATCCATATCAGGTTATCATATTCGTGAAGCAGGAAGTACAGCCGTTCAGGAGGTAGCATTTACACTTAGTAATGGAAAGGCTTATGTAGAGGCCGCCTTAAAAAAAGGATTGGATATTGATGTATTGGGAAAACGATTGTCTTTCTTCTTCAATGCGCATAATAATCTTTTTGAAGAGGTAGCTAAATTCAGAGCAGCAAGAAGACTTTGGGCCAATATCATGAAAAATCTTGGCGCGAAAGATCCTAAGGCAATGATGCTCCGCTTTCATACCCAAACTGGTGGCAGTACTTTAACCGCTCAGCAACCAGTTAATAATATTTCAAGAGTTACTATTCAGGCCCTGGCCGCTGTCATGGGTGGCACTCAATCATTGCATACCAATGGATATGACGAAGCATTAAGTCTGCCTACTGAAGAAGCCGCCCGCACCGCTTTGAGAACTCAACAGGTGATCGCCTATGAAAGTGGTGTAGCTGATTCTGCCGATCCGCTTGCAGGCTCTTACCTGGTAGAATCACTGACAGACCAGATTGAAAAGGAAGCAATGGCTTTGATAATTAAGATCGATGCTATGGGAGGAAGTGTTTCAGCTATTGAACAAGGATTTATCCAGAATGAGATTGCCAGAAGCGCTTACGACTATCAGCGAAGTATTGAAAGAAATGAAAAGATCATTGTAGGCTTGAATAAATTTAAAATGGAAACACCTGATCATATTCCCACTTTAAAAATAGATGATAGTATTCGCGCAATTCAAATCAAAAAATTGGATGAACTACGTCGCAACAGGGATAAAGCCCATTGTGATCAGCTATTGCAATCATTGAACGACCGGGCGAATTCAGATGAGAACCTGATGCCGGCAGTTATTGAAGCAGTAGAGAATAAATGCACACTTGGAGAAATCTCAGATACGCTCCGCGAAGTGTATGGAGAGTATAAGTAGAAAGTTTGAAACGCTTATACGTATAAACGTATTTACGTTACCTTCCCATAACCATTGGATCTTTTACAAACAAATAAGCATCCGTTTCAACAAAATCATTTACCTGGATGGTAACGCCGGTAACCTTGCCACTTACTACTATAAACTTAGATGGCACCACACCATAACCTATATTGGAATAGCTCATTCGGAACTCATCATTATCCATGAACTCAAAGATGCTAAATAAGTGCGGATGCCTTTGGAACTTACAGATGAGTGTGTTATTTTTTTTAGTGATCACTATCTTTCCATAAACAGTATTATAGAAAGTTCCAGTATAATCATCCAGTTTTAAGGCAGGCTGATTTTTTTTCTCCACTCTGGCCTTCATCGCTTCAAGCTGATCATCTGTTGCTTTTTTCCCTTGTACAAAAAATCCCATCTGGTATTTGCTGCGATCAGTATATGGCACATTCAGATAGGCGTCGAGTATCTGGTACCGTAAAGCTTCAAAAAAATTTTGATTATCATTATTGGTAAGGATCGTTATGCCCAGTTTTTCCTCCGGTACAAAACAAACATTAGTTACCTGGCCAAAAGCCCCGCCAGTATGCCAGTATACCTGCCTGGCATTATAATCAGTACTGTAAACACCAAGGCCATAACCTCTGAAATGTGTAGGAAAGGAGGCTGACTTTCGGCTGCCAGTAAAAATATTTATATCCCGGGTTTTTTGGATCACGGCCCAGGGGATCACTGATCGACCCTCATACCTTCCGCTATCCAATTGCATCAGAAGCCATTTGCTTAGGTCTTTTACATTGCTGACCATGCTGGTTGCTGGTCCCAGATTATCTACGCTGTCAAATGGAATCACAGTAAGCGGACCATATAAATTATTATGTGGCTGAGCCACATTTTCTCTCATCTCCAGTTTTGCAGTGTTCATATAGGTATTGGTCATTCCCAATGGAGAGAGAATATTTTCACTCACATAGCTTTCCCAGCTTTTTCCTGTTACCTTTTCAAGTATTCTGCCTGCCACGAGAAAGGCAGAATTGCAATAGCCATAATCCTGTCTGAATTCCAGAGGAGGCTTCAGATATCTCATTCTCCAGATGATGGAATCCTTTGGCAGATTGGAATCCCAGAAAGTAAAATCTCCCTGGAAAGTTTTTAATCCAATACGGTGACAAAGCATATCCCTGATTGTAGCCAGTTTGGTAGAACTGGTATCATAAAGTCTGAACCATGGAAGGTATTTAGTGACCTTATCTGAGAGGGATAATTTCTTTTCGAAATCAAGTTTGGCAATTGAGGTGCCTGTAAACAGTTTTGTATTGGAGGCAATAATGAATAGCGTATTCTCATCCACTTTTTCCAATTTGTTCACCTCTTTAACGCCGTAGCCCTTGCTGAATATCACTTTACCATCCTTTACAATGGCAATAGCCAGGCCGGGTATCTGCCATTGGGACATGCCTCTTTCAATATAACTATCAAGGCTATCTGTTATAAAGGATGGAGTATTGGCAGGAAAGTCCTTGACTGCTGTAACCGAGGGGTGGCCACCACCTGTTATGGTCTTCTGTTCAGCAATATTTTTCTGCTTTGTTTCTTTGCTGGCTTTCTCTTTTATCTCCTGCTCTTTGCGATAATTTTCTGCTCTTACACTGGTTTTAGGTTTTAAAGAATCTGCAGCCTTTCCAGATAGAGAAGGATTTTGTGCTACCACAGGAGCATTAACAAGAGATAATAAAAAGGATAAAAAACTGAATATGACAAAATTCCGGATGCGCATAAAGCTGATAATTGAAGGTTGAAATTAATCAGTTAATAGGTAATAATCATTGCCGTCAATAAAAAAAGCCATCCCGTTTTACCGGGATGGCTTTTATATGTAAGAATAATTCTATTAAGGTTTCCTACGAACCACGATACGCTTAGCACCTACTTTCTTACCTGCAGAGTTATTAACTACAACAATGTAAGTACCACTCGAAATTGTTGGACCGAGGTCAACAGCGAGACTGGAGTAAGGAGTAGTCGTAACGTTTGCTTTCTCATATACTTTGGCACCTTTCTCATCGAACACTGAAACAGTTGCTGTTTCATTAGGTGTGTTGAAGAACCTTATCTGGAATACACCATTGTTCGGGTTAGGATATACCCAAATGTTATCAGAAGCCTGACCACTCACTACAATATCAGAAGTAGTTGCGGAACATCCATTAGGATCAGTATAAGTCACCTTATACGTTCCAATGCCGTCTACAGTTATTCCTGTCCATGTAGAACCAGTGTGAGAAGTCAGCGTACCATTTTTGTACCAGGCATAGATTCCACCTGCAGGACTTGCATTCACGGTAAGAGTCAGAGACTGACCAGGAACCAGTGAAGGAGGTATTGAGGTTAACAGAGATACTGTTGGTAGCGGATTCACATATAATGTGGCAAACTGAGAAGTAACAACAGAGCAAAGGCCGGTGAGGATCACGCGGAATGATCTTGTGTTATCCAGGAATGTCACACTAGGAACTGTGTATGTAGTGCTGGTTGCACCAGCTATATTAGCCCATGCCGCACCATTCCACTCCTGCCATTGGTAAGCCACAGGACCACCGTTGGTGTTTGCAGCAACAGTGAATACACCGTTGGTACCTACGCAGAAGAATTTGGTTGCAGGCTGTGCAGTGATAGCAGGAATCCAGCCATCATTTACCGTAACATTAAAGGAGCAAGTGGTAGTGTTACCAGCAGCATCCTTAACAGTATAGGTAACAGTGCTTACACCAGTACCAGTTGTACCGCTCAGATTAAATTGTCTTGTTCCTACGAAGTTAATTCCTGTTGCAGGAGAAGAAGCAGTAGTGGCACCGGTAATAGCCCAGGTCACTTGCGTTACTGCACAGTTATCAGAAGTTGTAGGATTAGGAACAACAACTGTAGCATAACAAAGACCTACATCAGTAATTCTTGTCATGTTAGCAGGACAAGTCACATTTGGAGCTTGTACATCATTCACTGTTACAGTGAAGGAACATGTGCTGGTGTTACCAACAGCATCAGTAGCTCTGAATGTGTTCGTTGTTATACCTACTGGGAAGAAACCACCTCTTGCAATACCGGCAATCTGTACCAGCGTTGGAGGATTCGTATAGTATTCGCCATTTACATTAAGAATGATATGATCCGTTACTCCTACCAGGTCAGCGATCGGAGTTGGGTTAGGAATTCCGCAAGACGCTGCACTCAGGTAAGAAGGAGCTGATTCACCAAGGTTGTTAGAACCAATGAAGAATGAGCGACCATTACCACGCTGATCAGGGCAGAAAAGTTCTACCACCATTATTGCAGTAGCGGGTACTGATGCAGGCGTGCTGAAAGTGATTGTACCAAATGTACCAACCTGTGCAGGGAAAGTAGTGGTTTGCGAAGAAACCAGTGTCCTTGTTGCACCAGGGAAGGCACCATTGCTAATATAAATTCTGGCGGTGATAGGAACAGGACCACCAGTGATCTTCTCAATACCAAAGTTTACTGACTTAATAGTCAGACCACCAGGCAGGTTAAGAGGAGCTAGGTCATAAGCTCTCCACCAGCTGTTCTCAGTGGTAAGACCACCAGACTGACAACCGATTTGGATCGGAACAATCGTTGTATTATTTGTAGTCTGAGTAAGGAAGACCGCAGTACCACCAGTTAGCGGACAGTTGTCACCTACTGAAGGCAGTGGATAGTTAACATTCGCACCACAAACGTTAGGAGCGCTTGAAGCAACTACAGGCGCAGGGCATGTAATTGTTGGAGGAACGTTATCTGTAACAGTCACAGTAAATGAACAAGTACTTCCTGAAGCGGAGCTAACATTCACTGTGGTTGTACCAACAGGGAAGAAAGAACCAGAAGCAGGGCTATATGAGATAGGACCGCAAAGACCCGTTGCCGCAGCTGCAAAGTTCACAACGGCGCCGCAAGAACCCGCGGTAGCTCCGGTGGAGATATTGGCAGGACAAGTTAGCGTACAAGGAACACCACAACAAACTGGAGCGGTAAGTCCTATATCATCAATTCTCCAACCAACAGAAGAAACTGAGTTATCTGAACCCATTCTCCATTTTAAGCGGATGGACTGGCCACTAGCAGAAACAGGGAAGTTAACAGTAGTCAGCACATAAGTACCGCCAGCAGAACCAGTCCAGGCTGCTCTGCCACCTAATGGATTACCAAAGGATGAGCTAATTGTGCTAGTATAACCACCAGTAGCGAAAGAACCGCCACCAGCAGTGATATCTGCATAAGCACCACCGTTGATTGATATTTCGAGAACACCACCGTCGAAACCGTTTTCCAATGCAAAATTATTTCTAAAAGTAAGTTTAGCACCTACAGGCAGAACAAATGCAGGAGAAACTAATTGCTTATCCGAAATTGAAGAAGGATCATCAATGAAAGCAGAGTTTGGTGCAGAGAAAGCTGCAGGAGCAGGTGTACCACTGTTGGAAGTTACCCAAAGAGCACCACCGCCAGCCACGTTTGTAGCTGCCCAACCTGCAGGAAGAGCCGGAACAACAACTGCGTCAAAATTTTCAATAGGCACAACACTAACGGCACCCAGTGGAATAGTCCAGGTTACAGTACCCAGGTTAAGGGCACCATCCTGAACCTGCATAGAAGCTGTCAATGTACCTCCGCAGGTAGTAGAATTATTTGTAAAAGTGAAATTCTGGCAACCAATGCCACCGCCAGAAGCGATAACACCGTAGTTCTGTGAACTACCAGCAACGATTCCACCAGATGCAAGCAGATTACCTACTGCGGCAGTTGTTGCGCCTGTACCAGAATTATTAAGACAGAATTGCATTGTAACCGTTTCACCCGGATCAACCACACCATTTGCAGGCGCGCAGCTTTCTGCAACAAGGGTTAAAGTTCCTGCAGAAATTGCAGGAATAGGAACTGCACTTGAAGCAGGCACCTGAGCCCACCAAAGTCCATAACGGCTATTATTATCAGGAGGAATAGCACCAGCTGGTGTAGAGGCGTATTCCTGAACGGTCCAGAGCGACTGGTCTACCGGATCAAGATGCGACTGGCTATAGTCCCCCCATCTTGTACGGGCAGAACCAAAATCTTTCCAGTAACGAGCTTCACCAATATGATAAATCAATGGATCATCAAGTGTATTAGCTGCGGTACCTATCTGCCTAGTTGAATAGGCAGCGGAAGGCCACATACTAGTATTGTTAGAGATGGAATATCCGAGGATCACATCTTCATTCTTATTTACAGCGATGGAAGAGAACCATCTGTGCTGACCGGCAACAGCACCCGTACGACCGCGCTGAATGACGTTACCGAAGGTTCCGGAAGAGCCATCCAGTACCCAGTACTGAACATCTGTATGTGTAATTGCAGCACCAGAAGCTCCGGCAGGAAATCCAATGTGGTGTGCAGCCCAGATCTTGCCATTCATCATTACGGCACTGCTCACGCGGGCATCGTTTGCCGCAATAAGCCTGGTCTCCGGAGCTTGCTGAGAAATACTGTTACCCATGTTTCCAGAAGTCCAGGAATCAGGAGCTGTTGGGAAAACTGCAGAACCTGTGTTCCATACGCAAGCAGGTATAGCTCCAGTGATGGTACTCAATCTCAAGGAACTGTTGTTCCAATTCTGGAGAATATAAGTAACACCGGGCTGAGGGTTTCCTGTATTAGAATAAGGAGGGAAATAAACAGTAACAGGGCGAGGACTATCGCCTTGTGCTGCAGTAGCACTGATAGTCTGAGCATTGGTTCCGAAATTAATCGCTGCGTTCGCAAGGAAAGCGGCTTTATCGATCAGATAGATATCCGGGCCAGAATAACCAGGGTTGAATTTACGGGCACCAATAACAATTTTGGTATCATCAAAACCCAGGTATGGATGATCTGGAATACCTCCAGGCACAGGAACAAACTGGAAATTTCTCCAGGCACCTGTTGGGTCGGAAGTTAAAGAGGCCATTACGATGATCTGGTCGTTAGAACCAGTACAACGAATGAAACAAGCAATCCAGCGTTGGGAACTTGGGTCAAAGAACATCTGGGGGTCGCAAGTGCTTCCTACACCAGTAAAGGTGGAAGGGGAAACAGAGCTAACAACAGCTCCACCCACCTTGGCATGTATTCTAATAAAATCATTAGAAGCAGTGATTACATGATTCAATCCCACCGCACCATAGGTGTCTGGAGGAATTGTGGATCCTGGATCCACATGTCCTAACCACTGTTGGGAAGGACCACGGGAAGGAGCCATTGGCAGTGGCTCATTCTCATTCTTTTTAGGAATGGCAGGGGCCATAGTTTTCTTGGCACCAGCAGGAATGGACATGTTGGGTGTCGCAAAATCTTCCCAACCGCCATCAGCTTCCTTGCGTGGGCAAGAAGGACAGGGTTTAAACAACTCGGGGTGGGCCGCCTCATAGGCTGCCATCTCTGAGAAGTTTACAATTTCATCACGAATTACTGTTTGAGCACTTACAAACTGAACCGTAATGAAAGACAATACAAGTAGCGTAAAGATCTTTCTCATAACAAGAGTTTGTTTGGTTTTAACTGCATAAAAATAAGTACCATTAGGCAATTAACAAATAATTATTTAACTGACTGTTAACTGTGGAAAAAATGTAGTGAAATGGTCCTGAACGGACAGAATAGTAGACTTACCGCATGCATTTTTTGTTTTATCGTTAAAAAAAAAGTTCCGGAAAGATTTTAAATCTAGGAATTTTAAGCGGCGCAAACAAAAAAAAATCCCAGCCGAACTTGAACGGCTGGGACTCAACATTTTGAATATGATTTCTGACTAAGGTTGCTTCCAGCCTTCCCTAAGTTCTACGGTCCGGTTAAAAACAGGCTTTCCTACCTTACTATCGGGATCGATCACAAAATATCCCTTCCTCATAAACTGAAAGCGTTGCCCTGCTTCCGCCTCTATAAGGGCAGGTTCGGCCACTACCTCTTCAATTACTTTAAAACTCTCTGGATTCAAATATTCTTTGAAATCTCCGGATTCATCTGTAGGGTCTTCCACCTTAAATAGCCGGTCATATAATCTAACCTCAGCCTTTACGGCATGTATTGCACTTACCCAATGCAAGGTTCCTTTCACCTGAATTCCACTGGTATCATGACCACTCCTGCTTTCAGGAAAATAGCTGCATTTTAATTCTGTGATCGCCCCGTCTTGATTTTTTATGAACTCATCGCACTTAATAATATAAGCGTTTTTTAAGCGAACCATTTTCCCAGGTGAAAGCCTGAAATATTTTTTTGGAGGGTCTTCCATGAAATCATCGCGCTCAATATAAATTTCACGGCAGAAAGGGATCTGCCTGTTTCCAGCAGAAGGATCCTCTGGATTATTCTCAGCGTTCAGCCATTCTTCCGCCTGATCATAATTAGTGATCACCAGTTTTATTGGATCAAATACGACCATTCTCCGAAGGGATATATTATTCAAATGCTCACGTACGCAAAATTCAAGCAGACCCACATCCACGAGATTGTCTCTTTTCGCTATGCCAATACGTTCACAGAATTCACGAATGCTTTCCGGGGTATAGCCTCTTCTGCGTAATCCGCTTATTGTGGGCATTCGGGGATCATCCCAACCCGTTACATGTCCTTCAGTTACCAACTGCAATAATTTTCTTTTGCTGGTAACAGTATAGTTAATGTTTCTTCTTGCAAATTCATATTGGTGAGAAGGATATATTTCCAGTTTTTCAATGAACCAATCATAAAGTTCGCGGTGTTGTACAAACTCCATAGTGCAGATGGAATGTGTTACTTCTTCAATGGAATCACTCTGACCATGTGCAAAATCGTACATAGGATAAATACACCATTTATCTCCGGTGCGGTGGTGGTG
>JAYTXP010000295.1:0-5700 GCA_043742885.1 Chitinophagaceae bacterium
CACCAATCGGATATTTCTTATGCTTGCTTTCTTCTTCCCAATCGTGTTTGGCTTTTTCCAGGTCTTCCTGTAATCTTTTTTCTGTATCACGAAGTGAAGCGGCCTCTTCAAATTTCTGACTCTTCACTACTTTATTCTTTTCATTCTTTACATCTTCGATCTTTTTTTCAAGATCGACGATGGCAGGTGGCACATTGATATTCTTTAAGTGCACCCTGGCTCCCACTTCATCCATTACATCAATGGCCTTATCGGGAAGAAGACGATCAGTCACATAACGGTCACTGAGTTTTACACAGGCATCAATGGCTTCATTATCATAAAGCACATTATGGTAATCCTCATATTTACTTTTAATATTATTCAGGATCAGAATGGTATCATCCACGCTTGGTGGTTCAATCATTACTTTTTGAAAACGGCGATCAAGAGCGCCATCTTTCTCAATATACATACGGTATTCATCAAGGGTAGAAGCGCCTATGCACTGCAGTTCTCCACGAGCCAAAGCTGGTTTGAAGATATTGCTGGCATCCAGTGAACCACTGGCACCTCCCGCTCCTACGATCGTATGTAATTCATCAATGAAAAGGATCACATCGCGATTCTTCTCCAGTTCATTCATGATGGCTTTCATTCTTTCTTCAAACTGACCCCGGTATTTTGTACCGGCAACAAGAGCAGCAAGGTCAAGAGAGATCACTCGCTTATCAAAAAGCACTCTTGAAACTTTACGTTGTACGATGCGAAGGGCCAGACCTTCTACAATGGCGGTCTTTCCTACTCCGGGCTCACCAATAAGAATAGGATTATTTTTCTTTCTGCGCGAAAGGATCTGCGATACCCTTTCAATTTCGGAATCCCTTCCTACGATGGGATCCAGGGCACCGAGTTCGGCCATCTTCGTTATATCTCTACCGAAATTATCGAGTACCGGTGTTTTACTTTTTACTGCACCTTGTTTAGGTGTACCTTTAGAAGGAGAATATTTTTTTTCATCATCGAAGTCTTCTTCATTCTCTTCATTAAATTCGGCACGGGGATCGCTGGATTTAACGATACCCAACTCTTGTCTGAATAGATCGTAGTCCACGTCAAATTGATTTAAGATCTGTGTTGCAATATTTTCTTTGTTCTTGAGAATTGAAAGCATCAGGTGTTCGGTCTCTACTGTAGCGCTCTTCAGTGCTTTGGCTTCGAGAACCGTTACCCGGATAACCTTCTCTGCCTGCTTAGTAAGGGGCAGGCTATTTATATTAGCAATATTCTTACCTGTTTTATCTTTTACCGCCAATTCGATCTCCTTGCGGAGTTCGTAGATATCAACGTTAAAGCTTTTCAGTATTCGTACTGCCGTATTCTCTCCTTCTCTGATCAGTCCCAGCAGCAGGTGCTCTGTACCTATAAAGTCGTTACCCAGCCTCAAAGCTTCCTCTCTGCTATACGAGATGATCTCCTTAACCTGTGCTGAAAAATTGTTATCCATTAGAGATAATTGGTTGTTATACAATATTAATAAATAAAATCGGTTAGTCTGTTGTCGTACTTATAAACGGAATGTTGATAATTTAAGTTGTTAAGAGCGGGCAAATTCACCAGTTTTCCGGTAGGTATAACTACGAACAGTTACCATTTTTTTAGTATCTATATGCAAGTCAAAACCGATACCAAAGAGAAATTTCATGTCATCACGGTAAAAGAGCCCCTGTTAACTGCTAGTATGACAGAAGATTTGACGGAATGTTTGATGCCTTTCCTTCAAAAAGACGTTAAAAACGTTGTTCTGGTATTAAAGGAAACTTCTGATGTAGAACGGCCCCTGGCTGAAAAACTGCTGGAACTTCAACAATTATTTTATGAAAACGGGGCATCTTTCGTCATTAGTGATCTTCAAACGCAGGTAGAGGATCAACTGGATAAAGAAGAAATTCTTGAACTCCTTAATATAACTCCTACAGAATCGGAAGCATATGATATTGTACAAATGGAGGAGATCGAAAGGGAAATGTTCGGTGAAGACAATTAAGCAATAGTGTAAACAGTGCCTTCCAGCGCCAGGTCCGTATTGGGAAATATTTCCCGGCTCTCTTTTTCAAATTCCTCCAGAGAATCATATTTACTGCTGAAATGTCCAATAAGTAAGCGCTTTACACCAGCTTTTAAAGCCATGGTGGCCGCCTGTCGGGTGGTAGAATGAAACCGATCCTCTGCCCTTTCCCGGAAATTATCCAGGTAAGTAGTTTCATGATAGATCATATCTAATCCGGTGATATGTTCCAGCAAAGCTTCGTCATATCTTGTATCGGCACAAAAGGCATAGCTTCTTCCTTTATCTCCGGGGAGGGTTACCTCTTCATTTTTCACGATCATTCCATCTTTTGAGATATAATCGGCTCCGGTTTTTAAATGATCAAAAAATGGCATTGGTACCTGCATTTCCCTGGCCTTATCTGCCAAAATTTTCCTTGCCGGTTTTTTCTCTGTGAATTTGAACCCAAAACATTCAATACGATGATTAGTACGGAAACATTCTATCCTCATTTTCTCCGTTTCCACTAATAAACCAGGGCCGGTAATAGCATGAATAAATAATTCGTAGGGCAGATGGGTATCTGCCATTTTCAATTGCAATTCAATGATCTCTTTTAATGCCGGGGGCCCAAAAATATGCAGGTCCTGCGTATGGCTTAACAATCCAAAACTGCTGATCAGTCCGATAAGACCAAAATAATGATCACCATGTAAATGAGAAATAAAAATATGAGAGATCTTTCCGCGGCGGATCTTATAATTGATCATCTGTATCTGTGTTCCTTCGCCGCAATCAACCAGGAAATTATTTCCTTCATACGTAACCACCTGACTGGTAGGATGGCGGTTAAAAGCCGGAACCGCAGAATTATTTCCCAGTATGGTAACGCCGAACATGAGGAAGAATTTTAATAAAGGTACAATGGAGACAATGAATGAAAACAGAATGCTGCTTTAACGTCTGTTTTCAGTCATCCATTGATAAAATAAGGGGAATTCCCTTCGCCAGCTGCCCTCCTGATGTTTCCCTTCTTCCCTGATAACGGCTGTGGCGAGAATTTGGGAATGCATGCTTACCAGGTTCATCATTTTCATCATATCGGGAACCATTTCTTCACTTTCTTTTTTGCCCGTATAAAAATAGATCGAGGCTTTCATTTTTTTCAATTTGGATTCCGCTTCTTTATAAATGGCAGGGGCGATCCAGAAAGATGGAGAAAATATAGCAGCCCCGCCAAAGGTTTTAGGATATTGAAGCAAGGCATAAAAACTGATCAATCCACCTAATGAACTTCCTCCCATCCAGGTATTTTTTCTGCTCTTTAATACGGGATAGTGAGAATCGATATAAGGCTTCAGTCTTTTAACTATAAAATGTAAATAGGCAGCCCCTTCCGCTTTTCCATATTTCTCCATATCATAAGGAGTTAATTCATGTATGCGGTTGGCACCTCCATTATCAATACCTACAATTATACATTTAGGTAAGGTGGTAGTATCCATGAATTCATCAAGACCCCATTCACCAAGGAAAGAGGTTTGGTCATCAAAAAGATTTTGCCCGTCGTGCATATAAAGCACGGGATATTTTATTCTATTTTCACCTTGCGGAATATATATCCAGATCCTTCTTTTCCTTCCTAATTCAGGAATAGAAAATGCTGTGTCCATGATCTGGACATTCGCGGAGGCTGTATGCGGTCTTGATTGAGAAAATGCCTGCGAAGACAATAAGAAACAGAATCCTAACCAAAAAATATATTGCCGCATTGTAATTATTAAATCAAAATGATCAGGCCAACCTCTTCATCAGATGCCAAATATGTTGCTGATGTTTTTCGCTGACCTTCCATACGGGCAAACGAAATGTATTCTTACATAATCCCATTTCAGAAAGATAAGCTTTTACTCCACTGGGACTTCCTTCAGAAAACATGGAAGAGATGATGTCGATATATTTATTATGAATAACGGTTGCGTCTTTGAAATCGCCTTTTAGTGCAAGTCTTACCATTTCTGAAAATTCAGGGTAGGCATTGGCCACTACCGAGATCACTCCTTCTGCTCCCTGGGAGATCATTTGAAGAGTGATAGGGTCATCTCCGCTGATCACCATAAAGTCCGAAGGTTTATTTTTCAGGATCTGGTTGATCAGATCAAAATTTCCACTGGCTTCTTTTGTAGCGAAGATGTTTTTGCAATCATGCGCTATGCGTAATTGTGTCTCCGCGCTCACTGACATTCCTGTTCTACCCGGAACATTATACATGATAATTGGAAGAGGTGTCGCCGCATCCAATGCTTTATAATGCTGATATAATCCCTCCTGGTTAGGTTTATTATAATAAGGACTTACAGAAAGAATGGCATCATATCCTTTCAGATCAAAATGATTAAATGCAGAAGTCACTTCTTTGGTATCATTTCCACCTATTCCTGCTACAATAGGTAAACGGCCATTCACCTGTTTCTGAATAAAAGAAAATACTTCCTGTTTTTCCTTTCCGTGAATGGTCGCGCTCTCACCAGTGGTGCCCAGCACCACCAGGTATTCTACTTTTCCTTTAATCCAGTATTCTACCAGATTTTCATAGCTCTTCCAATCAATATTTCCCTCCGTATCAAATGGGGTTATGATGGCGATACCTGTTCCGGTAAACTGTTTACTCATGGATGTACTTTTTTTAGCTATGAGCTGTGAGCTATGAGCCTGATTGTATAGTTATCTAAAATTTATTTCAAATCATGAAGAATAGTTACCTGCCTGCAGCCCGGCTGCCAACTGCTAACTGCCAACTTTCCTACACTTCTTCCCAAAATCCCATTTTTCCAAACTTCTCAATTCTTTTCTGCACTCTTTCTTTAGGGTTCATTTGTTTTAATTCATAGATCACGGGCTTAAGATATTCTTTTAATATCTGTGCGGCATTATCATAATCCCAATGTGCGCCGCCAACTGGTTCTGGAATAATACCATCTATCAAACCAAAGCCAAGCATTTTTTCTGCGGTGAGTCGCAATTGTTCTGCGGCTACTTCTTTTTTATCCCATGAGCGCCAGAGAATGGAAGAGCAACTTTCAGGTGATATCACGGTATACCAGGTATTCTCCATCATAAATACTCGGTCACCTGCTCCTATTCCTAATGCACCACCACTGGCACCTTCGCCGATCACCACACAGATCACTGGAACCTGCAGGCGCATCATTTCATAAATATTTCTTGCGATAGCTTCTCCCTGTCCTCTTTCTTCTGCTTCCAAACCGGGATAAGCTCCGGGTGTATCGATCAATGTAATGACGGGCTTATTAAATTTCTCCGCCAGCTTCATTAAGCGTAAGGCTTTTCGATAACCTTCAGGATTGGCCATACCAAAATTTCTCATCTGCCTAGTTTTGGTATTGATACCTTTCTGCTGACCAATGATCATTACGGTTTCCCCATCAATAGACGCAAATCCTCCCACCATGGCCTTATCATCACGCACATTGCGATCGCCATAGAGTTCCACAAAATTCGTGGTCATCTTGTCTACATATTTCAAGGTATAAGGTCGATCGGGATGGCGACTAAGCTGTACCCTTTGCCAGCTGCTAAGCTGACTGGTGATCTCTTTTCTTTTTTCTAAAATTCCCTGTTCCAGTTTTTGAATAGAATCAGTGAAATCG
>JAYTXP010000296.1:0-2822 GCA_043742885.1 Chitinophagaceae bacterium
GCTGGTGTGGGCACTGAGGTAGCGATCGGTAAAGAATCACGTGTTTTCAATGGGAAGGAATATTTAATGGAAGAAGCTTTTCATGCAGATTTCGCCATAGTGAAAGCATGGAAAGGAGATAGTCATGGCAATTTGATCTTTAAAGAAACTGCCAGGAATTTTAACCCGCTAATGGCCATGGCAGGAAAGGTCACTATTGCTGAAGTGGAAGAACTTGTTCCTGCAGGAAGCCTTGATCCCAACCATATTCATACACCAGGAATCTATGTGCACCGAATCTTCCAGGGAAAGGATTATGAAAAAAGAATTGAACAACGAACCGTTCGTAAACCCTGAGAAATTTGCCGGTAAGGGCCCTCAACTCTCAAATTTAAACTCTCAACTCTAAACTCTTCTCAAGATGTCTTTAACCAAAGAGCAAATAGCAAAACGAATAGCCAGAGAATTAAAAGATGGTTATTATGTGAACCTGGGAATTGGTATTCCTACCCTGGTAGCTAATTATATTCCTGCGGGCGTGAATGTGGTATTACAGAGTGAGAATGGATTATTGGGAATGGGTCCTTTCCCAATAGAAGGGGAGGAGGATGCGGATCTGATCAATGCAGGAAAACAAACTATTACTACTGTACCCGGTTCAGTTTTTTTTGATTCGGCGCTAAGCTTTGGAATGATCAGGGCAGGCAAAGTTGATCTCACGGTACTTGGAGCAATGGAAGTAAGTGAGAAGGGAGATATAGCCAACTGGAAGATCCCTGGTAAGATGGTGAAAGGAATGGGAGGGGCGATGGATCTGGTAGCCAGCGCGAGAAATATCATTGTTGCGATGATGCATACCAATCCAAAAGGCGAATCAAAACTATTACCTGAGTGTAGTCTGCCGCTAACAGGAGTGAATTGTGTGAAGAAGATCGTTTCCGACCTGGCAGTACTTGATGTAACGGAAGATGGCTTTCGCTTGCTGGAGCGGGCGCCGGGAATCAGTGTGGAGGAAATAATTTCTAAAACAGCAGGTAAACTTATAGTGGAAGGAGAGATACCCGAAATGCAATTTGACTGATCACTCAATCAGGTTATTTTTTACCGCAAAGAATACCAGTCCAGCCGTGTTCTTTGTACCAAATCTTTCCATCAGCCGGTCCTTTATCGCTTCTACTGTACGGGCGCTGATCTCCATTTTTTTTGCGATCTCAGCCGCGGTAAATTCCATACAAATGAAGCGAAGCACATCTTTTTCCTTTTCTGAAAGTGTGATCTCATTATTAAGTGAAGGAACTAATTTCTGTTTAGCATGTGATTTTTTCAGCAGGATACGGTTCACGAAATTATTGAGGTAATATCCTTTTTCATGCACTTCCATGATGGCGCGGCGGATCTCCTGTGGTTCTGCATTTTTCAGCAGATAACCACTGGCTCCATTCTCCATGAGATGATAAACAAAACGTTCATCTTCATACATGCTCAAGATGAGCACCTTGATATTTGGAAATTGTTTTGAAACGATCTTGGTGGCTTCAATGCCATCTTTACCCGGCATGCGCAGATCCATTAGTACCACATCAACTTCAGTGGTGGCCAATCCCTGGATCAGGTCATTGCCATTTTCTGCTTCCAGCATGAATTTGATATTGCTGTAGGGGCGAAGAGAAAGAATAACCCCTTTTCTAAAGATCTTATGGTCGTCGGCGATTGCTACTCTGATTGAACCCATAGGTAGTACAAAGTTAACTGTTTGGCGGCGGTTGTAACAGGCTGATCAGGACTTAACTCTGATAGGGTTCATCGGTTGGTAATTCTATGGTCACCTTGTAATATGTTTGAGAAATATCTTTTTCAAAATTGATATTACCCTGAACTACGCGAAGACGGCTGCTGATATTTTTCAATCCCAGTCCCACATTACTTTTATTCAACTTATCAAAATCTGCCTGTACCAGCCCTCTGCCATCATGGTGTATGCGGACATAAAACTTGTCGGCATGTACATTTTGAGTGAGATGAATGAAGGAGGCACTGCTATGTTTAAGTATATTATTGATCAGTTCCTGTACGATACGGAAGATGATCAGCTCTTTTTCTGTGCGAAGACGTTCTTTGTATTCATGAAAACGACTGCTGGCATTGATAGTGCCGGAGCCGCTGATCTTTTGAAAAAGGTCGTTGATGGCTGATTCCAGTCCGAAGTTTTTCAGCGTAGGTGGCATCAGGCTATGACTGATGTTACGCACCAACTGGATAGTATCATCAATGATCTGGCGGGCCTGGAAAATAGATTGAAGCTGCGAGGCTTTGTCCATATTTACCAGGTTCTCGTTCAGGTAGAGACGGGCGGTGGCCAGTAGGGGCCCCGCATCATCATGGAGGTCGGCGGCCAGTCTTTGCCTTTCTTCTTCCTGTAGTTTGATGGAAGCGTTTAGCAGGATTTTCTGCTGCTCCTGTTCCATCTGGTTGATGCGGTTCTGGAAGCGAAGCACCCTTCTTTGGTGAAGAATTATAAAGATGATCAGCGCCACTGTTAGCACGACCATACCCAGAGTACCGAGGAATAGCACAAGGGATACACCCGATTTGGCCGAAGATTGAAGCAAGAAGATCATTAGTTAAGGTTGGTTGCGGTTGGTTAGTGGCACACTATATTATATCCAGATTTGGTATATCAGGTCTTATTTTATTTTTCGTGTTTTCTATGGAAGCGGATGGATACCCCAAAACTACCATTCCAAATAGTAAATTCTTAATTATCTCGGGGATGAAGGTAAAATGCCAGTAGGAAGCGTACTGATCATCTGGAACATAATTGACAAGGATATTGAAAAAGAAAC
>JAYTXP010000297.1:0-1637 GCA_043742885.1 Chitinophagaceae bacterium
TGTTCCGGAAAGCAAATACACCTTCCTTCATCAGTAATTAAGCCGGGAACATGCGCTGTGTCTATAACTTTAATTCCAGCACGGGATGCTGCTTCCAATTCTTTATCGAGAGATCCTTTTTCATCAGAAGGATGCAAAAAAAGATAACCATTCAATCGTTCAAATTCACAATTTATTTTTTCTTTTTTTACTGTATTTTCTATAAAATCAATGGCTGCTATATGGCTATCTGCTATTAACTTGGTATCATTTTCACCGAAAATATTTTCTAAGGTATAATATCGGTTGTCCAGGGCCGTCACGATATGCGCTGTGGTACGCCCGGTTTCTCCACTTCCTATATAACCATCTTCAACAAGTATAACTTTTCTGCCTTCCTGTGTAAGGCAATAAGCGATACTTATTCCCGCAAGTCCTCCACCAACGATCACAACATCTGTTTCCAGATTTTCTGCTAATGGTTTAAATACAATGGGAGAAACAGTATCTGTCCAGTTACTGATGTTTTTTCCTGAAGTAATGTTCCCATCCTCGGAAATATTTTCTTTTCTGTTCATATTTTTAGGGTTTACAATTAAACCTGATAAAAAAATATGCCAGAATTTTTGCCCAATTCAATTTTTCGACTAAACGGAGATCACCAAGGCGCAATTATCAGCCATCAGCATAAAGAATAAATAGGAAAGCCGCTCAACTGGAGCGGCTTTTCTTTAATCCTATGAATAATCATATTGCTAATTTTGCTTCATGATAGTTTAAGCATCAATATTCGCATATTTCGCATTCTTTTCAATAAATTCTCTGCGTGGTGGAACTTCATCCCCCATAAGCATCGAAAATATTCTGTCTGCTTCTGCAGCACTTGTAATAGTCACCTGGCGCAACGTACGGTGTTCAGGGTTCATTGTTGTTTGCCATAATTGCTCGGCATTCATTTCACCAAGCCCTTTATAACGTTGTATGTTCACAGAACCTTCTTTTCCTTCACCACCCGATAATTCTCTAACGGCCGCGCTACGTTCTTCTTCGGTCCAGCAATATTTTTGTTCTTTTCCTTTTTTTATTAAATATAATGGAGGAGTAGCAATATAAATGTGTCCATTTTCAATTAACTCTTTCATGTGACGGAAAAAGAATGTTAAGATCAAGGTAGTGATATGGCTACCATCTATATCAGCATCACACATGATGACTACTTTGTGATAACGTAATTTATTTATATTCAATGCACGGTCATCTTCGGGTGTTCCACGGAACACACCAAGAGCAGTAAATATGTTTTTGATCTCCTCGTTATCATAAATTCTATATTCCATAGCCTTTTCAACGTTAAGGATCTTACCCCTTAATGGAAGTATGGCTTGGAAAGCACGGTTACGACCTTGTTTAGCTGTCCCACCCGCAGAATCACCCTCTACCAGGTATATTTCGCACATGGATGGATCTGATTCAGAACAATCTGAAAGTTTTCCCGGTAAGCCTGTTCCGGTAAGTACACTTTTACGTTGTACCATTTCGCGGGCTTTACGAGCTGCGTGACGAGCAGTTGCTGCTAAAATAACTTTATCAACAATTGTTCTTGCTTGCTTTGGATGCTCTTCAAGGTAATTATTAAGCATTTCGGAAACTGCAATATC
>JAYTXP010000298.1:0-28303 GCA_043742885.1 Chitinophagaceae bacterium
GCCAGTGCTCCCTGTTTTAGTCCAAAATTTCGAATAAACGCTTTGGCCACCGGGGCTGTATGATAACGGTTGATCACCACGATCTTCATTACATCATCCTTTACACAGCTTTCTATTTTGCCATGATGTGCATGCAACTGGTGCAAGATCCGATTTGTGATCAATTGACCTTCCAGTGCTTCAATTACAGGAATGCTCAATGAGTCATGAACTGTATGAACTGCCAGATCATCTTCCTGCTTCAACGAGCAATTGAATTGATTGATCAATCCGGCTGTTTCCGTTTTTATAAATGAAATGCCATTCTCGGCAACTAATTGCCCGTCGATATAGGTTTGAATAGTTTTAAAATCTTTAAGATCTTCAACTATTATCAGATCAGCTGGGTCGCCTGGTCTTAATTGTCCTATATCTAGTTTATAATGAGTAACCGGATTGATACAAGCTGCTTTCAATACTTTAAATATATCGAGTCCTTTGGCCACAGCGCGGGCACATAGCTGGTTAATATGTCCAAGAAGAAGGCTGTCAGGGTGCTTATCATCACTGCAAAACATCATATTATCTGAATGATCGTGAAGGAGATCAGCCAGTACCTCAAAATTTCGTGCGGCACTACCTTCTCTGATCAGGATCTTCATGCCAAACTGTAATTTCTCCAGTGCTTCCTCCTTTGTAAAACATTCATGATCTGTGCTGATACCCGCATCAATATATTGTTTGGCTTTTCCCCCTCTTAAACCCGGAGCATGACCATCCACAGGTTTGCCTAATTCATGCGCGGCCATAATTTTCTTCATCACCTCCTCGTCATTAAACAATACGCCGGGGAAGTTCATCATTTCGCTTAGATATTTTATCTCCTTTCTTTGAAGTAATTTTTTTACATCGGGGGCATAAAGAGCAGCTCCCGCAGTTTCAAAAATGGTAGCAGGAACACAGCTGGGCGCTCCGAAATTGAATTTAAAAGGAACGGTGTTTCCGTTTTCTATCATGTATTCCACACCTGCCAATCCACAAACATTGGCTATCTCATGTGGGTCGCTTACTGTACCCACGGTGCCATGCACTACCGCCAGTCTGGCAAATTCAGATGGCACCAGCAGTGAGCTCTCTATATGAACATGCGAATCAATGAATCCAGGAAGAATATATCCGGGGGAGGGTGCTGTTGATCGGTCTTCATGAAGCTCCTGTATGGAAGAGATCCGCCCATTTTCAATAATTATTTCCGCAAAGAATATCCTCTTCGACAAAATATCTACCAAGTTTCCTTTCAATGAGATCGCCATCTGAATCAATTTCAATAAAGATAGAACCCTTTATCAAAAATCTGCATCAGAAACAGGAGTTATTACTATCTTCCCTAGCATAATCTTCATTATGAGAAAACTTATATTTTCCCTGCTCACGATATTTATGACTTTTTCCATCCAGGCGCAGAAAACAACTCCTGCAACCATTACAATAAATGATAATAAAGAAGATGTTCTATATAAGAATCTGAAGTACCGACTGGTTGGTCCTTTCCGCGGGGGTAGAAGTGGGGCTGTGGCAGGAAGCTATCGTAACCGTAACGTATTTTATTTTGGTGCTACGGGTGGAGGTGTTTGGAAAACGTCTGATGGGGGAAGCAACTGGAAAAACATTTCAGATAAATATTTTGGTGGAACGATTGGTTCAGTGGCAGTAGCCCCCAGTGATGAGAATATTATTTATGTTGGCGAAGGGGAAAATACCCTTCGGGGAAATGTAAGTGAAGGATTGAATGGTGCCTGGCGCTCAGAAGATGGCGGTCGCACCTGGAAAAATATCGGATTAAAAGATGGACGTCATATAATTCGTATGGTCATCCATCCTCGCGACCCTAATACCGTATGGGCGGCTGTCACTGGTCATTTATTCGGACCTGGAAAAGAAAGAGGTGTTTACAAAACCACCGATGGCGGAAAGACATGGAGAAAGACTTTGTTTGTAAATGATCAAACTGCCTGTAGCGACCTTGTGATGGAGCCAGGTAATCCTTCTGTATTATATGCCGGTATGTGGCGCGTGATGCGAACTCCCTACAGTATGGAAAGCGGGGGAGAGGGAAGTGGTTTATATAAGAGCACCGATGCTGGTGAAACATGGACCAATATTTCTGCCAGCAAAGGTCTTCCAAAAGGTGTTTGGGGAATTGTTGGAATCGCAGTTGCCCCTTCTAATCCTGATAAGCTCTATACTATTGTGGAGAATAAGGATGGCGGCGTATTTGTGAGTAATGATGCTGGCGAAACCTGGACGCTGACAAGCAGTGATAATAATGTAAGACAAAGGGCCTGGTATTATTCAAAGATCTTTGTAGATCCTAAAAATGAAAACACTGTTTATTGTCCTAATGTAGATTTTATGCGTAGTCGCGATGGGGGCCGCACATTTATGGGTATACGTACTCCACATGGAGATCATCATGATCTTTGGATCGATCCAGAGGATGGAAATCGTATGATCGTAGCGGATGATGGGGGTGCACAGGTTAGTTTTGATGGTGGTGATAACTGGAGTAATTATAATACACAACCTACTGCGCAATTCTATCGCGTGTCGACTGATAATTCATTTCCTTATCGCATACTCGGTGCACAGCAGGATAATAGTACTGTACGAATAAAAAGCCGCACCTATGGATCTTCCATTACTGAACAGGACTGGCAGGTAACTGCAGGTGCAGAAAGTGGATTTGTGGTAGCTGATCCTTTAAATCCTGAAGTTGTTTATGGTGGAAATTATGGCGGATTAATTTCCAGACTTGATCATCGCACAGGTGAGAATCGTATGGTCAATGTATGGCCAGACAATCCAATGGGCGGCGGCGCGGAATCCATGAAATATCGTTTTCAATGGAACTTCCCGATATTCTTTTCTCCTCATGATCCTAAAAAATTATATACAGCAGGAAATGTTTTATTTGCAACAACCAATGAAGGCGCATCCTGGGAAGCATTGTCAGGTGACCTTACAACGAATGATAGATCTAAACAGGTTTCCAGTGGCGGACCCATTACACAGGACAATACTAGTGTAGAATATTATTGCACCATCTTTGCCGCTACCGAAAGCTGGCTGGAAAAAGATCTGTTGTGGACAGGTTCTGATGATGGTGTGATCTCTGTTAGTCGAGATGGTGGAAAGAACTGGGAGAATGTATCACCTAAGGATGCCCCTAAATGGATGATGTGGAACTGTGTTGAAGTTGATCCCTTTAAAAAAGGAGCTGCCTATTTTGTAGGTACAAGATATAAGCTGGATGATTTCACTCCATATATATATAAGACCGAAGATTATGGTAAGACCTGGAAACTGATCACTACCGGCATTGATAATTTGCATTTTTCAAGATGTCTTCGTGCAGATCATGTTCGTCCGGGACTACTTTATGCCGGTACAGAATACGGCATGTATATTTCTTTTGATGATGGGGCGCATTGGAAAAAATTTCAGCAGAACCTGCCGATGGTACCGATCACAGACCTTGCTATCAAAGAAAACGATCTTATAGTAGCCACCCAGGGCCGTGCGTTTTTTGTATTGGATGATCTCTCAGTATTGCAGCAGTCATCTAAAGAAATAACTGATAAAAGTCTTTATGCTTTCAATTCCAATTCATCTTATCGGATAGCTGGTGGTGGTGGTCGCGGATTCCGTGGAAATCTAAGCGTGCCCGCTAATGCCGGTGCCAATCCGGTAAACGGTCCGGTGATCAATTTTTATATAAAAGACCTTACAGATTCTACTAGGGCCAGTTTGGTGATAATGGATAAGAATAAAATAACCATCAAGACCTATTCTACCGAAGGAAAGGAAATTCCGGATGGAAAAGGTCCGGAGAAACTGAATATCACTAAAGGCATGAATCAATTTGCCTGGAACATGTTCTATCCTGCACCGGAAAAAACAGATGGTATGATCTTGTGGACAGGAAGCCCCTCTGCAATCCTCGCCCCACCCGGAGTATATTATTATAAACTCAAAGTAGGAAAGGATTCTGCCGAAGGAGGATTGACTTTAAAGGGAGATCCGAATTATAAGATCAGCCAGGAAGATTATGACGCGCAATTTAATTTTTTGCAACAGGTCAGTGCCAAATTTAACGAAGTGCAAAAGACCATCCGGGATATACGTACAGTTCGCTCCCAGATCAATGATTTCGTAAGCAGGCAGGGCAAGGATATTCCTAAAGAGATAAAAACAATGGCGGATTCTATCAATAAGAAAATGACCCTTATTGAAGAAGCACTTTATCAAACAAAATCTAAAAGTGGTCAGGACCCTTTAAATTACCCGATCAGGTTGAATGATAAATTATCTGGTGTATTCAACGCTGCTAACAGTGGAATAGCGGCTCCTTCAAAGCAGGTAAAGGAAGTATACCAGGACCTGGCTGGTCAATGCGATGTACAGATCGCAGCGATGAAAAAAATTCAGGAAGATGAACTGGTTAAATTTAATCAGATGATCCGTGAAAAAGGACTGTTGATCATCGGAGTCGGAAACCGATAATGGTGTTTGAAATACGTATAAATAAATATGGCAGGTTTGATCCTGCCATATTTATTTATAATTTTTATTAAATTAAGCCGCGTATTGGCTCTTCATTTTTCTTGTTCTTTCTTCAGCCGAAAGTTTTCGGGTTCTTGCCTTCAGCAATTCTATTGCTTCCTCTTCATTGGCGAATGTTCCGTTTATATTAACCAGGTGAGCCGCGAGTTTATCATATCTCTTGTTCATCAGCCATAAAAAAATATGCAGATAATGAATACCATCGAAGACCAGTGTCTTGTCTTTAGCAAAAAGATCCAAATTGTTCCGAAATTCAGTTGGAATATCTGTGTAATGCAGGGCAGGACGGAGATGGTGCACTGAATGATACCCATCATTCCAGCAGGTATGATTGTATTTGGTATTAATGCAATTGATCGTATTGTGCTCCGGATCACTGATGTCAATAAAAGCGTGCTGTGCCCAGTTGCCGATCATCATGACCAGTCTTGCAAACGCGAAGGGGATGATAAAAATAAATAGCGTCGCCTTAAAGTTTACAAAACTCATGCCTATACAGAAACCATAGAAGGCCATTTCGCCATAGGTAAGGCGCATATACATCTTCTTTCTCTTTCTGCTGAACAGGTACATGAACGTATCACGGAATCCAAGAATAAAGAAACGAAGCCAGTAGTGTACAAAATCTAAGAGGCTGTCTCGCTGATAAGGAAGAGTAGAACTGGCATCATCTTCCATATTGTTTTCCACATGATGCATGGCCATATGATGCACAAAATAAGATTCAGGTGTATGGCCAAAAAATGGGCAAACCACCCAGATGGTCCAATGATAAAGCCAGGTATATCCTTTCTTAAATAACTTGCGATGACTAATGCAATGCAGCATAAGCCCAAACCTTCCTTTAAAATATAATTGAGAAAAATAGAAATAAGGGACATATGCCAGCCACCAGTACCAACCCTGCAAAACAGGGGTATAAAGTAAAATAGCGATAGGTATGACCAGGACATGTATGCCAGTAAGGAGATGAACAAAAGGCATGTCCCTTTTATCATTGATATATTTCAGCCAGAATTTTTCGTAGACAGAAAACTCTTTGGGTTCCTTGTAAATGGGGTCTGTAATGATGGGCAAAGACTTCATTGATAGTATTAACTGTTACCAGAAAATGCCTGAGAGCCTTTATTCTGATGAAATGTAATCTATATGTCAAAATAGCTCGGTCAGGGGCCATAAAATTAACAGATTTGCCCTAAAGAAATATATTTCGTTTGAGAATTTTCCCAATGGAGTTATATGATTTATGTCGTTCATTAGCAAGAGATAACATGGTAATTAATTCTAATTGACCGTGTTATTTCATCTTGAGTTCAGGCTTTTCATTTCTTACACCCGTATTACCCCCTCCATTCAGTGTTATATCCAATGGTTTATTATTGGTCCAGGCTCCCCGGGTAAAATCCGGAATCTCCACAGAACTTGATTTTTTGGAAACAGAACGCTGGCTTAAAGGAACCAGGCTGCTCCATAAAGCTGCATCATACACATCCTGATCTAAGGGTAAACCGTTTCTCAGACAATCAATCAGTCGCCAGTCCATAATAAAATCCATACCTCCATGTCCGCCCACATCTTTAGCGATACTTCCAATATGGTTAACGATAGCTGGGGAATATTTTTTATACAGATCATCCAATTCTTCCTTTTTGATCCAGCTATGTCCTAAAGCAATTCTTTCGGGGCCAGGCCATTTTTGGGCGATGCCTTTGGTTCCACTTACTAAATGAATACGGGAATAAGGCCTAGGGGTTGACACATCATGTTGTATCATAATGGTCTTTCCTTTATTGGTCTGAATCATCGTGGTATTCATATTACCCCGATAAGACTGATTAGTATAAGGTTTGAAAAATTCATCTTTGGCTGCCATTTCATCGGCCAGTTTGCCCAATGAAAAATCAACGCTACTCATGCTCACAAGTCTCTCAAATTTATCTCCGCGGTTAATATTCATACACTGCGCCACGGGACCCAATCCATGTGTGGGATATAAATTTCCATTATGTCCGATATTCTCTTTTAATCTCCACATATCGGCATAAGCATTCTTATTAAACAAATAATCCTTACTAAGATCATGAAGGTAAGCGCCTTCCGCATGTACAATCTCTCCCAGCATGCCATTTCTTACAAGGGATAACGTAAGCAGCTCAAAAAAATCATAGCAACAATTCTCAAGCATCATGCAATGCTGTTTGGTCTTTTCGGAAGTTTCCACCAATTCCCAGCATTGATCAATGGTTTTCGCCGAAGGCACTTCAGTGGCGGCATGTTTACCATGTTTCATTGCGTATACGGCAATAGGAGTGTGCAGCGACCAGGGGGTAGGAGTATAGACCAGATCCACGTCATTACTTTCACAAAGCGCCTTCCATCCTTCCTCACCACTATATTCTTTCGCCTTCGGGCGCTTCATGTTTGCAAGTGTTTTTTGTGAACTGCTGACCCGGTCAGGATATTTATCACAGATGGCAGTTATTTCAACACCATCTATATAGCTAAGTCTTGATACGGCTTCGGACCCTCGTTGCCCAAGTCCGATCACACCTACCCTTACCTTATCTAATTTAGGCGCGGCATAACCGCACATGTTGAATTTCTGTCCATCCGATTGAAATTGAAGAGAATTTTCCATTTCCTGATCAGTAGTAGCTGTTATGCCAGCCATGGCCGGCAAGCCAGCGGCTAATGCAGTTACACCAATGGCTACATTTTTCAGAAATTTTCTGCGATCCTTATTCATCGTATTGATTTAGAAATGAAAATAACCGAAACCTTCAAAATAACGAAAAACTATATGGAGTCTGATCTATTTTTCTCCGAGTTCGGGTCTGCGCTGGCTGGTTCGCATCAGTGATTGATCATGGCGCCATCCATCGATCTTTTTATGATCACCACTCAGCAATATTTCCGGTACTTTCCATCCCCGAAAATCAACCGGTCTGGTATAAACTGGAGGAGCCAGCAGATCATCCTGGAATGAATCAAAAAGAGCGGAGGTCTCATCATTCAACACGCCGGGTAATAATCTTCCAATAGCATCTACAAGGATAGCAGCAGGAAGTTCGCCACCACTAAGTACATAATCGCCGATGGATATCTCCATAGTTACAAAATGTTCGCGGATCCTTTCATCAATGCCTTTGTAATGTCCGCAGATCATTAATAATCTTTTTTTCAATGAAAGCCTATTGGCCATGGATTGCTCCAGTTTTTTTCCATCAGGGGTAAGAAAAATGATCTCATCAAATGAACCATATTCTGTTTGAGCAGAAAGTTCTTCAATGCCTTTTGCCAGCGGCTCGCACATCATCACCATTCCGGCACCACCGCCATATTGATAATCGTCTATCTGACCGTATTCATTAACGGCCCATTGACGTAAGGAATGCACTTTTACAGTCAGCAACCCTTTATCCTGCGCTCTTTTCATAATGCTGTGTTGCAAAGGACTTTCCAAAAGCTCAGGCAGAACGGAAATGATATCTATATGCATGGGGCAAAAATACAGATTAGAGTTTAGGGTTTAGGGATTAGAGAGTATTGCCCGAAGGAAATAATATTTTCACCTGGAAGCCCCTGATCCCTAAACTCTAATCTTGTATATAAAGGAAGCCCCCGGGGAACCGGGGGCCGTACAGAAACAAAAACCAACAATAACTCCTTACGGAGTATAAAATGTTCGATGTTTTATAAAATTAATAGCATGCAGGCATTAGAAAGTTGATTCTTATCAGTTATCCTTTTGATTAGAATCAGGGCTCACAAACAGCGATTCCATCATGAGGGCCAACTATATGCGGACTCAAAAATGGAATACCCAGATTTAATCCGCGAAACACAAGCAAACATCCGGTGATCAGAATAAATACAGGGATCATTCGTTGAATGGCCAGGCGGTTCCTCCATTTTAATTGCTGGCCCGCCCAGGTAGTGGCAAACATCATAGGTAAGGTACCGGCGCCAAACAAGGCCATAAATAATACTGACTCCGGGATGGTAGTAAAAGATATAGCAGCCAGTGTAGCCATATAGACCATACCACAAGGCAAAAGCCCATTGGCAGCCCCAAGCATCAATGACCCGGAAAATGTTCCGGCTTTTTGTAATGCTCGAATAATGAGTTGCCTTACACCTGAATAATAGCGGCCAAAAAATCTTGATTCAAATCCCTGGCGATGAAAAAAATAAACAACCCCCATAAAAAGTGCAAGAGAACCTGCGCCTATAGAGAACCATCGCTGGTATCCTGCCATATAAGATGTTCTGCCTGCTAATCCGATCAACAGGCCGAGAAGGGAATAGGTAAAGATCCTTCCACCATGATAGCTAAGAATTAATAAGATCTTTTTTGACGGTGTGGCCTGGTGAATTGGAAGCATGAGGCATAATGGACCGCACATACCAACGCAGTGCAGACTACCGGCCGCACCCAATACAAGTCCTGATATAAGCAGTGCTCCGTTCATGTCAGAGTACCGATAATTGTTTTTCCATATAAAATTTATTATTCTCCTCGGCCCAGTTGATCTTCACAAAAAAATGACCAGAAGGCAGGAGGTTGGAAGGAATTATTTGTTTTCCCTCAATATCTGTCTGTACCGCGAATGTCCGATCAGATTTGCGATCATAAGCACAGTAAAATAAAATACTGCCTTCCAGTTTTTTATTTCGCATTTCTTCAGGAAAGCGAATCGTAATTCCCCGGGCATCCTGATCAATACTTACCGGCTTACTTAAGGCGTTGGCATTTTTGCTTGCGTCGATCTCCTGCTGATAGCGAAGTTCTGTGCCATAATAATCGGTTTCTACCAGGTCAAAACTGGTATGGGTGCTTCGATAGACCAGGTATCCCATGCCCAGTGCAAATACAATAAATACCATTAATAATCGGTTACCCCAGTTCATAATCTAATTTTATTAATTTCTTTTAAATGGCCCCATAAAATTGGTGGTGGATGTGGTGATCAGTTTATCACCCTGGTACAAGCCTACTTCCAATTTTGTTTTACGACGACTGATATAACTATTTGGTAGCACAATAAAGAAGGTTCCTTTTCCCATATCTTCTTTTTTTACAAGAATATCTCTTCCTTCCGCCTCAATGATCCTTCCCGGTGCATTCAATAATCTTAAGGTAAGCGGAATATCCTTCAGTGTTTTATTCACCACCTTAATAATATAGATATTGGAAATGCTGTCGGCTCCTCTTTCCTGATACAATTGGCCCGTGGCTCTTACAATGGTGCTTCCAATATCTTTTCGGGTTAGCAGCAGTACCGTAAGTACGCCGGTTAACAGGATCAACAATACCGTATAAAATTTCATACGGTTTGTATAGCTTAGTTTCTTGCCATCTTCAATGCCATTCTCGGAGGCATAGCGAACTAATCCCTTTGGTTTATTGATTGCCACCATTATTTTATCGCAGGCATCAATGCAGGCAGTACATCCTACACATTCCATTTGTGTACCGTTGCGTATGTCGATTCCTGTAGGACAAACTTTTACGCATTGGAAACAATCGATGCAATCTCCCTGGATTGCCAGCTTAGGCTGTTTCTTTAATTTACCTCTGGGCTCTCCTCTTTTATGATCGTAAGCCACGATCATAGAATTTCTGTCCATGAGCACACTTTGCAATCTTCCATAGGGACAAACTACGGTGCAGACTTGTTCTCTGAACCAGGCATAGACTCCATAAAATATAGCAGAAAAGATCAGGAGAGAAAGAAAACCCACAAAATGTTTGGTCATTGGTTCACGAATGATCTTCATCAGATCATCTACCCCGATCACATAAGCAAGGAAATAATTTGCGATAATAAAGGATAGGAAAAAAAAGACAAGATGTTTTGTAGTTTTGATACGGATCTTTCTTCCGTTCCATGGCGCTTTGTTCAGCAATAATTGTTTACCCCGATCTCCTTCAATAAAAAATTCTACTTTGCGGAAGAACATTTCCATAAAAATGGTTTGAGGGCAGATCCATCCACAGAACAATCGTCCAAAGGCCGCAGTGAACAGTACGATGAAGATGATGAATGTGACCATCGTCAATCCGAAGATGAAAAAATCCTGTGGCCAGAATATCTTTCCGAAGATGATGAACTTCGCTTCTGGAATATTAAAAAGGAAGAGTGGACGACCATTTACTTTGATCCAGGGGAGTGCGAAAAATAAACAAAAGAACCCCCATGACACCCAGGTACGGATATTATAGAATTTACCTTTAGGTTTCTGCGCGAATACCCAGTTTCTTTTTCCTTTTGCGTCAACAGTTGCGATACGGTCACGATATGACTCGTTACCCAGCAACTCAGTCGCTTCCGTGGTTTCTGTTTCTTCCATAAAACTGCTTTTCACTTTACTTTGGTTTAGCGGTTAGAGCAGCAGCTGTGGTGGTATCTTTTTTAGTAGAATCTGATGTATTGGTAACTGGTATATCTTTCATTTCAATGCCCTGTGGTGCTTTTGGATTTGGCGGGTTCGTGCCGTGTAAAGATTTTACATAGCAGGCCACCAATTGTATCTGCTTATTGGAATAAGCCATTTGCCATTGGGGCATCGCGTTAAATCCATAGCGAATGGTTTTGAAAACAGACTTGATATCATTGCCATGCAGCCAGAAATCATCAGTGAGGTTAGGACCTACATCACCGCCACCTGTTATTTTATGACAGGTAACACATGATTTTTCAAAAATGATCTTGCCTTCATCAAGGCTGGCTTTATCTGTAAGGAGGGTCACAGAATTTTCATCCACCGCTTCTCCCTTCGCTTTTATATACGCATCAATTTCCACTCTGGCTTCCGTGATAGAATTCTCATATTCCTGAGCACTGGATGGTCCATTATGTGATACATGGAATCTCCAGAGATAAACTCCAGCGAAAATGATACAGAGATAAAAACCATAAAGCCACCATGGTGGGAGTCGGTTGTTCAGCTCACGGATACCATCATATTCATGACCCAGATCGAGTTCTGATTCCTGGCTTACTGGTCTCAAACTATTGAAACGGTCCCACCAGCTCAGCTTATTCAATTCGATCTCAACTTTTTCTTCTTTGGAAAGTATTCCCTCATTCAATTTTTCTTTTTCTACTGCCAGCAAGGACCTGATATTCATAAGCAGGGAAAGTATAACCAGCAGTTCAACAAAAATGATAGTGATCATTATGTAAAATGTGCCCTTGGTCATGTCGCCGATAGTAGTGGCCACTGCCGTCTGCGTGTCACCAGTACCTTGTGCGAAAAGAGAAGAACTCAGCAGCAGAAAAATAGGAATGAGAACAGTAGCAATGCCGGCAGCTTTTTTCTCCTCTTTTCTTTTTTTGAGTTTGATATCTGCTGCACCAATCAGCATGTTGGCCAGAATACCAATAACCAGCAACAGTACAGCCTGCAGTAATAATAATGATAAGGCCAGGGCGCTGCCGAATATGGAAGTGGAGGGAGGACCAGCGGCCCATACAGGTTGAGTGGTAAACAGCAATGCGAGCAGGATGGCTGAAATGATTTTTATTTTGATACGCATATTCATTGTTGTTAATTGTCTAGTGGCAAACGGTTGATCTCATCTAGTTTCTTCTTGCTGCTACGGAATACCCAGATTAGCATAACAATGAAGAAAATAAAGAAGATCAATAGTGAACAAAGACCCATACTGTCCACTCCGCTTACTCTTTCTATATAGTTAATGAATTTCATTTTGGTTATTTTACTTCGATATGGTTTTCACATCTCTTCCCAAACGCTGGATATAGGCGATCAATGCCACGATCTCAGATGTTGGAGATGTTTCGATCTTATCAGCTTTTAAGCTGGCTGTGATCTTATTAGCCTGCATAAGCAAATCAGCGTTTGCTATCTTATCAAATCCTTTTGGATAAGGAACACCCAGGGTTTGCATGGCCCTGATCTTTGGTGCCGTGCTGCTGGTATCCAGTTCATCATCAATTAGCCAGGTATATTGAGGCATGATAGAACCCGGTGACATGGATCGCGGATCGTACATGTGATTAAAATGCCAGCTATCTGAATATTTTCCTCCTTCGCGGGCCAGATCCGGACCAGTACGCTTGGATCCCCATTGGAATGGATGGTCATACACGAACTCGCCTGCTTTTGAATAACCGCCATCACCCGGATTCGGCGCGTAACGGGCTACCTCATCGCGGAAAGGGCGGATCATTTGAGAATGACAGAGATAACATCCTTCACGTACATAAATATCTCTTCCCTGTAATTCAAGTGGTGTATAAGGTTTCACCGATTTTATGGTAGGGATATTTGATTTTATCAGGAAGGTGGGAATCATTTCTACTAATCCTCCAATGGCTACCATCACAAGACTTAACACCAGCATGGCCAATGGTTTTCTTTCCAGTATACGGTGCCAGTATTCTTTTTTAATCTGCGTTTCTTTTACTAGTGGAGCGGCTTCGGCCTCTTCATTAGCAATGAAATTCCCTTTCCTGGTAGTTTTATACAAATTATAACTCATCATAAGAGCGCCGATCAGGTAGAGAAATCCACCTACACTACGGGCCCAGTACATGGGTTTAATATTATTCACAGTCTCCAGGAACTGAAACTTCAACTGACCTTCAGGTGTAAATTGTTTCCACATGGAAGCCTGTTCAAATCCGGCCCAATAAAGTGGAACCGCATAAAGTATAATACCAATAGTTCCTAACCAGAAGTGATTGGTCGCTAATTTTTTTGAATAAAGGGTGGTATCCCACATGCGGGGAACCATATAATAAAGAATTGAAAATGCAAGGAAACCATTCCATCCCAAACCTCCTATATGTACGTGTGCAATGGTCCAGTCTGAGAAGTGAGAAATGGCATTTACACTTTTTAAACTAAGCAATGGTCCTTCCAGTGTTGCCATACCATAACAGGTAATGGCCACCACCATAAATTTCAAAACTGGATCTTCTCTTACTTTATCCCAGGCGCCACGTAACGTAAACAATCCATTCAGCATACCTCCCCATGATGGGGCAATAAGCATAATGGAGAATACAACACCTAATGACTGCGCCCAATCTGGAAGCGCACTATACAAAAGATGGTGAGGGCCGGCCCAGATATAAATAAAGATCAATGCCCAGAAGTGAATGATGGAAAGTCGATAAGAATATACCGGGCGATTTGCTGCTTTTGGAAGGAAATAATACATCAATCCAAGAACAGGTGTGGTAAGAAAGAAGGCCACCGCATTGTGACCATACCACCATTGTACCAATGCATCCTGTACACCTGCAAATATAGAATATGAACCTGTCCAGGAATAAGGTAATTCAAATGAACGAACGATATGCAATAAGGCTACAGTGATCCAGGTAGCGATATAAAACCAAATGGCAACATAAAGATGCTTCTCTCTTCTTTTCAGAATAGTACCAAACAAGTTGATACCAAAGATCACCCATACCAATGCGATGGCAATATCAATTGGCCAAATCAACTCTGCGTATTCTGCGCCATTGGTCAATCCAAGTGGAAGTGTAATAGCCGCCGCCACAATGATCAGTTGCCATCCCCAGAAATGGATCCAGCTAAGTTTATCACTGAACATCCTGGCTTTACATAAACGCTGAAGCGAATAATAAATTCCTGCAAAGGAAGCATTACCTACAAAAGCGAAAATGATTGCATTGGTATGTAAAGGGCGAAGACGTCCGAATGTAGTGGGAGCAAAGTTTAAACTGATAGCAGGATAATAGATCTGGATGGCAACCCAGAGCCCGACAAGCATTCCGACAATACCGAAAATGACCGTGGCATAACCAAAGGCCCTTACAATTCGGTTGTCATAATAAAACTTTTCTAATTGCATATACGAGTCTGTTTTAAATGGTTTTATTCTTTCGTTTCTGGTTTATCATCGAATAATATCCTTGATGCCGGTGAAAAATCATCTTCAAACTGACCGGTCTTTACACTCCATAGGAATGCAAAGAGGAAGATGGCCGCAACAGAAATGCTGGCAATTAGGAGTATTAAAATGACGCTCATTATGGGGATATATATTGGTAAAAATATAGGGGAGGATGCGTAGCCTTCTTAATGCATATCAAGCGGAAAACTGATTTTTATCATAACAGTTTTCAAAGGGAATATCGGGTTATTTCATACCCTGCAAACGGGCCAGTAAACTGCTGCTGCCAAATGTTATCAGCACAATCGATAAAGAGCTGGAAGGCATCAGGATAGCTGCCACCAGGGGAGATAAGTTGCCCTGTACAGCGAATAGTAGTCCAATGATGTTATAAGCAATGGATAAAACAAAACTGGCCATGACAATACTCCGGTTCGCCTTGCAAAGTCGGATGAAACGGGGTAATCGTCCTAATTCCGTTGCTGCAATGATCGCATCGCTGGAAGGAGTAAAATTGTTTACCTGTCCGGATATTGCAATTCCCATATCGCTTTGCTTCAAAGCTCCGGCATCATTCAATCCATCGCCAATCATCATTACTTTATGTCCCTTTTCCTGCAGTTGCCGGATATACTCCAGTTTATCATCAGGCTTTTGATTGAAAAGTATGGTGGAACCAAGACCCAGCAATTTCCGCAGATGATCTTTCTCCTGGTCATTATCACCAGAGAGAACAGATATCTCGTGATCTTTTTTCATTGCCCTGATCAGAGAATCCAGATCCTGACGATAAAAATTCCTGACCTCATAATATCCGGTCAATTCATCATTGATAGAAAAATGGATCATGGTCCCTTTAACATGGGCAAAATTTCCATTTACATATTCAGCGGATCCAATCTTTATACGGTTTCCATCCACCTCTGCACTCAAACCTTTCCCGGGAATTTCTTTCAGCTCTGTAACCTCGAGTCGGGTGGGGGCATAAATATGTTTTGCCATTGCGCGGCTCAATGGATGTGTAGACTGATTCGCTACAGCGGCCAGCCATTCCTCCTGTTTTCTGGTCAATGGCTTTCCGTGATATTCCAGCACCTCTTCATCGGCTACAGTAAGTGTACCTGTCTTATCAAATACTATATGATCGATTCCGGAAAAATGTTCAATGGTCTGTGCATTTCGCAGATAAAACCGATTTCTTCCAAGAATGCGAAGGATGTTTCCATTGGTAAAACTATTCGATAATAAAAGAGCACAGGGGCAGGCGATAATAAAAATAGCGGATACAGCGGGCCATAAACGGGAAGGATCATTAAAATGCCAGTATACTCCTGTGATCAAGGCAGTGCTCAACACGATATACGTGAAATAGCGGCTTAGCAAATGCACAAATGAAACGGGTTTTTCTTCTTTGTTATTAAACTCCTCCCGGTTCCAGAGTTTGGTAAGATAACTTTGGGCGACTTCCTTTACCACCAGCAATTCTATATTTCCTTCAGTTTGTTTTCCCCCGGCATAGATCAATTCTCCTACATCCTTTAATACAGGCATAGACTCTCCGGTAACAAAACTATAATCAATAAATGCTTTTCCTCTTGTAAGAATGCCATCGGCCGGTATCAGTTCCTGATTATGGATCAATAATTCATCACCAGGTTTTATATCCGGCAATAGTGTGGGCTTTTCCAGTTTTTCTTTCAGTACAGTTACTGCCAGGGGGAAATAAGAACGATAGTCCCTTTCAAAAGATAATTGCCGGTAGGTACGATCCTGAATGATCCTTCCTGCGAGCATAAAAAATACAATGCCCGTCATGGAATCAAAATAACCTCCCCCGGTACCTGATATCACTTCATATGCACTGCGAATAAATGTGATCAGAATGGCCAGGGCAATAGGGGCATCAATATTGAGAAATTTATGTTTTAGACTTTTATAGGAAGATTCATAAAAAGGCAGCGCAGAATAAAGAAATACGGGAATGGCCAGTGCAAAATTCAACCAGCGAAAAATGCCGCGTAAACCAGCCTCTGTTGCGTCAATACCCAGGTATTCAGGAAAACTCATCAGCATGATATTTCCAAAACAGAAACCTGCAATGCCTAATTGATAGATCATTGTTTTATTGATGGCAGGTCTTTTAGCCGACATGTCCTGAAGGGATATATAAGGTTCATATCCAATAGCGCTGAGTATCTCCGCAATTTTTCTTAAGGAGGTTTCTTTTTTTGAAAAAACAAGATCTGCTTCTTTCCTTGCAAAATTTACTTTTGCGGAGATCACCCCAGGCTCCAGGCGGGGAAGATTCTCCAGCAGATAAAGGCATGAGCTGCAGTGCATCTGTGGCAGATAAAAGGTAAGATGCGTCTGCTGTTCACCAGTGAAACTAATTAGTTTGCTCTCTATTTCTTCATCATCAAGAAAGGCGAATTTATCACCTCTTACCCTTGACCGCTGATTGATACCTGGTTTGTCATTCAGGGAATAATAATTACAAAGAGAATGTTCATTAAGTATCTCATAAACCATCTTACAGCCATCACAGCAGAAGAGCTTCTCTTCAATATGTATATGGGTTGACGTTGCGGTTTCGCCGCAATGATAACAGGTGAGTTTTTGTTCTGTAGAAGTTGTAGACATAGAAAGACCAGCTAAAATAGCTGGTTCGTTCCTGCACATAACTGAGAAAATTCAAAACTTTTCCTGATTCTTATCAATTATATCAGGACAATCACAGCGCCCTTGGAAAAAGGATATTGTTTTCCAGGTGAACGTGCTGATGAAGATCTTTTTCATAGGCTTCCAATCCCTGAAACGCTATTTTATAGGTAGTGCAAGCGTCATCGGGTGCTGTATAGTCGTTTGTAAGGTTGCGGATCTCCGCCATCAGGGCTCCGGCGATCTCATGTTCATCTTCCATAACCTGAATTGGCGCTGCAAGCAAGGTATCGTGAATCCGGTCAGAACTTTCTTTTTCCATTTCCTTTAATCTCGGAAACAAGATCATTTCTTCTTTTTGCATATGTTGCTCCAATTCCTGTTTCAGCTTAGCAAATGCCTCATAAAGGCGAATCAATTCCGGATGTCTCTCTCCATGCTTATTGGCAATCTTTTGAATGAAATACAGCAATTGAGGTGATTCGGTTTTTACAAAAAGATGATGTTTTAGCAGGATATGGTCGATCAGCTGGCTAGTGGACATTTTTTCAAAACTGGTTGCAGTATCCTGGTTTCGGGTTAAGGCAATTAGCTCCTCCACCAGTTCATCCACGGCGATCTCCTGTTCCTGGCAGGCATTTTCCAGTGTTCTTTTTCCTTTACAACAGAAATCCAGTTTGTATTTGGCCATCAGGCTGGCGGTTCGGTGATCCTCAGTTACAATTTGTCCAAGGGTTTTGTTAAGAAGTTCTTGCATAACATTATTTTTTTAAATGGGAATAATTATTAAATATCTTTTTTCTTAAAAACCTGGATGGCCCATAGCAATGGCAAAACTATCCAGAGTATCATAATTGAACTGGTGAATAAAAGTCCCGTACCACTGCCAAAAAAATCTTTGTATAATGCGCCAGTATAGCCCATTAGGGCGCTGATATCCATCTTCAGCATAATGAATATTCGACCCAGGTCCACAGGATTCAAGGCAGTAAGCAATAAGGTTACTTTTTCAAGTGGATAGTCACTGAAGCTAAATAAGATGAGTAAGACAAGACCATCATAAATAAGCGCGAAATAGAACCATAAAAGCAAAACGGTGCCTATGCCTCTTGCCTTATCTCTCGCTTTTACAGAAGCTAAAAAGGCAAGAGATGTAAAGATCAGCGTAAGACAACAACCGGTGAATATTAATGACATACCGCTTTCATCAGGGGAGTAGATCAGAACAGGTAATCCTACACCCAGCAGAAACGCAGTTAATAATGAGAGGGCAGTGCCGGCATATTCACTAAAAATGATTCGGGTACGACCCATTGGCTGAGATAACATCAGCTCTATGAATTCATAGGAATTATAATAATGAATAGTGGCAAAAACAATACTTACCAGCGGCAGCACGATCAGCACAATATTCATCAGGCTTAATATGGCCTTGCCCTGATTCTCCTCTACCTGGAACAAGCTGAGAGATACGATCAATAAAAAGATCGTGTAGGCCATGATCACCTTGTTCCGAATGATATCATAAACAACATATCGCGTAAGTTTCATCATCTCAGGAAATTTTTTGTTCGTTACTTGGTATGAACATTTTTTTTATCCAGTCTTCCTGGTTCGAGTTTCCTTTCATGATACGGGCAATAGCCTTTCCTATTTTCAATTCTCCTGTTTCTATTTGCAGGGTATCCAGGTCCTTCAAAAAGATCATCTTCCCTTCCTGCATATACATCACATGAGTGGTCAGCTCATCCAGATCACTTAGAATATGGGAAGTAATTAGGATCAGTTTGTTTTTTTTCTTCTGATAGATGATCCGTGCTTTGAGTATTTCTGCAGAGAGCGGATCAAGGCCAGCCGTAGGTTCATCCAGTATCAGAATGGCGGGATCAAATAAAAAGGCCAAAGCAGCGCTCACTTTCTGACGAGTACCTCCGCTGAGGGTTCTCATTGGTTTATCATAAATTTTTTCCAAACCAAATTGTTCTACCAGCACTTCATCCAATTGTGTTTGTTTATCCTGGCGCAATTGTTTCATCATTTTGAACAATTGCCCTACACGCATGTTATCCGGATAACGGCCTATCTGGGGCATATAACCGATCATTCTTCGATATTCATGTTCCTGTTTTACAGCATGCCCGCCTACATAAATATTTCCTTTATCGGGACTAACCATACCCAGTATCGATTTAATAAGGGTAGTCTTTCCGGATCCATTAGGCCCTATCAGCGAAACAGACTGCCCTTTTTCAAATTGCGCATTGATATTATCCAGTGCCTGCAGCTTTCTGAATCGTTTGCTTATGTTTTCAATCCTGATCATTGTTTTATATATTTCATCAAAGGCTTCTCATCTGTTAGGTTTCCTGGCGTGATGGCGGGTAGTGCTTTTTCTGCTTTATCCAGCAATTGCACGGTGAAACTTCTCATCAGCAGCAAGGCATTTGGATTCTCCTCAATGATCATTGAGTACATGCTTACCGGCCGGTAGGGTACATCACCAATACCGTCGCGGTTAAGATCATATCCTTCATATTTATCCCAGTAATTCTGCCTGAATTCATTAAGAGAAACAGAGCCGTTTGTACCTACATCAAAACTATTGCCGGTGAAATTATTAAAATGAAAACCGTTGTCGTCGCAACTGGCCTGTACCTTAATGGCCCATCCATTGTTCTTAAAAATATTCTTCTCTATTTCAATCCGGCTGGTTCCCTCCATATGAAGGGCAACTGTATTTTTAAAAAATATATTTCGTCCGATATAGCTGTCAGAAATATCTTTTAGAAGCACACCATAAGCAGAAGCACCCCAGTTCAATTCAAAACGGTTGCCTTCCATTCTTACTTTTTTCGAATACATCACTGCCACCCCTGCACCATTATTACTGAAAATATTTTGAATATAGCTATCGTCATTGCTGAACATGAAATGCAGGCCATAACGGATGTTCTTTTCACTCCGGTTCCTGCGTATTGTTGAATTTGTAACAAACTCAAAATAAATTCCATCACGGTGACCCGTTATATAATTATTCTCTATTAACGCGTAGTTCGATTTCCAGAGATGGATGCCATTACCGCTTAATTGTTCTGAGCGGGGAGTTCCCTGGATAGTATTATTTCTGATTACAGCGGCGCGAGTGTTTGAAATATGAATGGCGAAATAAGCGTTGATGATATGGCAGTTTTCAATATTGATATTTGCAGCATCCACTATTTTAATAGCGGCATAATCATCCATAGCTGAATAACCTGCATTTTGAATAGTAAGACCCCGGATAAGAATGTTTTTTCCACTTATCAGCAGGACCTGGTATTTTTTTTCTCCTTCCAGTATAGCGTTATTTCCAATAATTGTTATGGAGTGAGTGATCAGCAAACTGCCTTCTTTATATAGGCCCGGCTGCAACAATATAGTGTCGCCATCTTTCGCCAGGCTGATCGCCTTGCGCAATTCTTTTATGGATTCAGAAGGGCCAGTTATAATAGTTCTTGCATCGGAAAGAAGCACAAGCAGAGACAATATAGTTGAGATTATAAATCGCATTATTTCAGTTCATTCATCAGTTGTTCGCCATTAATTACTGTACCATGTTTTTCATTGGCTATTTGCAGGGCTTTTTCTTTACTGGAGAAAGCGGCAGCATTACTGCCCATCGGACTTTTATTTTCTCCGCTTATCATAAACCAACAACCACTAATGTCCCTGAATTCATTTGGCTGGTCGAAAAGCACGGTAAGTTTTTTGTCAATGTCTTTTTCGTTTAAAGAACCTTCTTTTAAAAACCCGGAGATGCAATGCATATCATCGAATAAATAGACTTTTCCTTTTTTACTTATTATTTGTCCGCCAAATCTTGTGTCCATAATTGACATGCGACAATACTGACAATTGTCCTTACCAGGATTAAACTTTACAGGACCAGTTTTGCATGAACTTATAAATGGAAGCAGGGCGATCAAAACAAGAAGGGCCGGGGAAGGTTTTATTTTTTTTGCGAAAGGTCTACGGTGGCGATACCATTCATAGAACCATACTGAAAATGCAACCATGGCTGCACCGATCACCACCCATCCTCCTACATCCGGAAATGAATAAGCATCAAAATTTAAAAGGCGTTTATGTCCCAGCAGAGGAGGCTGATAGGACAATCCCGGAACCTGGATAGGAGCTTTAGGGTCAAGGTTATGTCCATAGTCATAACCCCAGTTATAAAAATCAATCATGGCTAATGCCCCGCCGAGCGCTGTAAGCGCCAGGTAAATAAGCAGGAATTTTATTCTTCCGCTAATGGCAACCAGAATTCCAAGCAGGATAAAAAAGATCACTACATAAGGTAGAAATTTAAATTCAGGAAACATGGCTACGGTAATATGCTTCATACCGATATAGTGATTCAATCCATTTATTATGTCAACATCACCTGAAAGACCATTGATCCAGATATTCAAAGTTAAACCTTCCGGATATTGCGGAGCAAACAGATCAATTCGCCAGGCCGGCAAAAAGAACACGACAATCAGGGCGCCGGACGTAAAGGCGACTATTATACGGGAGGTGATGCTTAGGTCTTTCATAATTTTTATTAAAACGAATCATTTCTTTGCCGGTGGCAACAGAACGCCGTCGATCACATGTACCATACCATTAGATGCCTGAATGCTTGCAATAATGGTGGCAGAATTGTTCAGCATTACTTTTCCATCTTTCACACTGATCGTGATTTTATCTCCGTTTACCATACCAATAGTTTGCCCATCCTTGAAGAAATCCAATTTTAACGAAGAAAGGGTGACATGGTATTGAAGAATATTCTGCAGATCGGCCTTGTTCTCATCTTTCATCAAATTATCAACTGTACCGGCAGGTAATTTATCAAATGCAGCATTCACTGGAGCGAATACTGTGAATGGGCCCGCATTGGAAAGGGATGTCACCAGCTCAGCCTGTTTAAGTGCTGCAACAAGTGTTGTATGATCTTTTGATCCAACAGCTACTTTCACAACGTCTTTTTGTGACTCATCATCTTTCACCGCTTCCTGGCCGCCACTCAGATTATTTTCTGTGGTAGTTGTCTCAGGTGCAGGTTGGCTATTATTACATGCTGCGAATGAAAGCAGCAATACCAGTGGTAGGGAATTGATTATTTTTTTCATAACGCTTTTTGTTGTGGTAAAAGAGGGACCCGGAGGCCCCGCTATTAAATTTTTATTTGGTTGGAATGGAATCTGGCGTGGTCTTGCCAGTGCTGAAACTGATAGGCACATTAGAACCTGCAGGACTTACTCTGATATATCCCTGCATTTCCTGGTGAAGTGCTGAACAGAAGTCAGTACAATAGAAAGGGAATACGGTAGATCTTTCAGGCACCCATTTAAGTGTTTGTGTCTCGCCTGGCATCACCAGCAGTTCGCCATTATTGGCCCCCTTGATCGCGAAACCATGTGGAATATCCCAATCCTGCTCAAGATTGGTTAAATGGAAATAAACCACATCACCCATTTTCACCCCTTCAATATTATCAGGTGTGAAGTGTGAGCGGATACAAGTCATATACACATGCACTTCATTTCCTTTACGCAACACCTTTGTATTATTATCACCCATTGCGACATAAGGGTTTTTATTCTCTTCAATTTTAAATATCTTCTGGCTATTCTTTGCAATCATGGAGGCGGGTATCATTTCACCATAGTGTGGTTCACCAATGGTTGGAAAATCCAGCAATAATTTCATCTTATCTCCTTCGATCGAATATAATTGCGCGCTCTGCGCCAGTTCTGGTCCAGTTGGCAGATAGCGATCTTTTGTGATCTTATTATAAGCGATCATATATTTTCCCCATGGTTTTTTGGTTGGACCACCAGCTACGGAAAGGTGACCTACAGAATAATAAGTGGGCACGCGGTCAAGTACTTTCAAACTTTTCACATTCCATTTTACGATCTCGGAAGAAACAAAGAAAGAAGTGTAAGCATTACCATCTGCGTCAAATTCAGTATGCAAAGGACCCAAACCAGGTTTTTGTACTTCACCATATAACACAGATTCATATTTTAATACGGGAATGCCATCATAACTGCCATCATAAGTTTTGTTCGCAATTGCGGCCTGGATCTTTGTAAAGGAAAATACGGGAATGGTGGCCGCCAACTTACCACTACCTACAATATATTCACCTGTAGGATCTGTATCGCAACCATGTGGTGATTTAGGGCAGGGCATAAAATAGATCATGTCAGGACAATCCTTAGGATCAAGTACCAGCACCTCATTCATAATAGTAGAAGTGGCGCTGTGAGTAACATCACTATAAGTGTTATGGGCATATCTCACTGATTTCTTAACACCTTTACCAGCCTTCACATATTCTTCCGCTTTTTTCCAGTTCACACACATGATAAAGTCTTTATCTTTCTGTGAAGCATTCACTTCAAGAAGTGTGTTGGCTTTTTCAGAATTATAGCAACTAAAGAAAAACCATCCATGCGATTTTCCTTTACCTGCACGTGCCAGGTCAAAGTTTATACCAGGGGTTAAGATCTGGAAGGCAATATTCATATTTCCGGAAGTTTTATCCACGCTGATAAAACTTACAGTGCCTTTGAAGTTTTCTTTATAAGAATTGATTGGGACATCCTGTTTGTCTCCCAGTGGTACACTAAAACGGGTGCCTGCTACTACATACTCGGAGTTCTCTGTAATAAATGGGGAGGAATGATTACCGGCGCTGTTTGGAATTTCCAGGATCTCGGCGGTACGGAATGTTTTCAAGTCCACTCTTGCCAGACGAGGAGTATTGTTTCCATTGGCGAAAACCCAGCGACCATCATGTATTCCATCAGTTTCGGATAGGGCAATATGGTGGAGGTCGTCCCATGGAATAAAACCATTGGAAGTATTCAGCATAGGTTTGGTCTCTTCACTATAGCCATATCCTTTTTCCGGATCAACAGAAAATACAGGTATCACGCGGAGCAGACGGCCCGAAGGAATGCCGTATACGGACATCTGACCGCTGAAGCCGCCGCTGACAAAATCATAGAATTCATCGTATTTGCCCGGAGCAACATATACTTTTAAAGCAGCATCGCCACTTGTAGCTGAACCGGCGCCTTTAGGTTTACATCCCTGAAGAAATATATTGCAGGTTGAAAAAAGCAATACCAGGGATAAGAGGGACTTGAATGAATGTTTCATTTTTTAATATTTAGCGTAAAAGATGTGGAAGCTTATTTTTCGCCATCATTGGAGCGCATAAATTCTACTACATGGCGGGCCTGGTCCTTAGTTAAATTCTGGTTTGGCATCCTCACCATACATTGTTCCAGCAGTTTCTGTGCTTCGGGATCTGTTTCCAGCATCATGTCTACATTGGTTGCCATGTTCATGATGAATAGAGGAGTTCTCCTTTTAGTTACATCCTTCCATCCGGGGCCAACAAGTTTATCGCCGGTCAGGCGGTGGCAACTCTGGCATTTTAGGTTATAGATAGCCAAACCTTCTTTTATCCAATCCTGGTTTAGAGGATTCGTGATCACGATGTCAGATTCTTTTAATTCCGGGCCATGTTCCTCTTTTTGATTTTTTGTCAGATCCTGCAGATCGACCGTTTTTTCATCCTTATTTACTCCCTCATTTCCACAGGAGAATAATCCGGTTGTTGCCACTGCCAGAATCAGGGTCATTTTGAAAAGCGATGGTTTCATGTGTTTGTATTTATTATAAAATGTAATCTATTAAGGATACTAATGTCTTTAAACAAAAATATAGTCGCCCCGAGGTCAACAATATGACTAGCATCAAAAAACGAGCTGAGATTAGTCAAGGTTAACCGATGGCACAAAAAATAAATTTGTCCTTATGTTTTTTTCAAAATCATTTGGTTATGCGCTTAGAAGCGTTCTATATGTGGCCACGGAGGGTGAGGACCGGGTCAAGATCCCTCTGGAAAAGATTGCGGAAGATCTTAACCTGCCCCGCCATTTTCTGGGAAAAGTGATGAAGCGGCTGGTAAAAGATGGAATACTTTCCTCACAAAAGGGACCAAATGGAGGATTTTTTATAAATGATATGACATTGCAAACACCTCTTATTCAATTTATTCACCTTACTGGCGAAGATGACCATTTTAGATCCTGTGTGCTTCGTCTTCGAAATTGCGATGCTTCAAAACCTTGTCCTATGCATAGCAGGGCCGAACAACTCAGGAATCAATGGGAAGAAATATTTTCAAAAACAAAGGTGAATGACCTGTTAAATAAGGATCAACCAAATTATATAGACAGTATCGCTATCCTTTGAATTCATATTAGGGATTGACATTAATCATTATAATTTAATCGGCAATCCACTTAATTTGTTCTCTAATCCTTATGGCGATCACCTCCAACAATATGTTCCTTCAAAGTATCCCGATAGATAAAGACATGTCTGTCCATGATATTGTGAGCAGGGATTATCGCACTGCCGATGTTTTCCGCAAATATGATATTGAATTTTGCTGTGGTGGTAAATTGCCATTGCAAATAGCCTGTGACAATAAAGGGGTGGATACTGATAAGGTGATCAGGGATCTTCACCTGGTAACCAGAGATATTCGCATTTCTTCAGCTAATCTCGACTTTAATGAATGGGATATTGATTTTATAACAGATTATATAGTCAAGGTCCACCACCAGTATATTAGAAAGGCACTTCCTCAATTGAAGGTTCAATTAGAGCAATTCGCTGAAGGCCACAAAAAGAAATTTGAATACCTGGAAGAACTGCTTCGTTCAGTAAATCAATTCGGCAAAACGGTATTGGTACATCTGGAACATGAAGAAGAGATCATCTTTCCTTATATAAAACAGATAGCGCATGCTTATCAGAGTCGCGCGTCCTATGCAAGTTTGCTGGTAAGAACATTACGTAAACCAGTGGATGATATTATGCAGCATGAGCATGATGTAACTGCCCGAATGCTGAAACGCTGGAGAGACCTTACCAGTAATTATACCACCCCACAGCATGCCTGTATCAGCCACCAGGTGGTATTCAAAAAACTTAGGGAGCTTGACAATGACATCGTGCAACACCTTCACCTTGAGAACGATATTCTTTTTCCAAAGGCAATCAGTATGGAAAAAGAGCTTCTGCACAATAACGGGCAGGATTCAATCTGACCGTTCCCATAATTTTCAGTAATTTGAAGCATAGGAGGTACAAATGAATACTGATCCACAGCATCTTATATCACTATTTGAGAATGCCACCGAGGGCATCATTCTTACCGGCGGAAATGCAAATATTATGCTGGTGAACCCGGCTGCTGAAAAATTATTCGGATATTCTGCCGCAGAATTAGTAGGCCGGCCAATAGAAATTCTCATTCCTGATAAATCCCGTCATCATCATCATGAACTTAGAGAAGGATTTTACAATCATCCTTCCAACCGGGTCATGGGTCAAAATCGTGATCTTTTTGGGCGCAGAAAGGATGGCGTTGAAATACCCCTGGAGGTCAGCCTAAGTCATTATCGAAGGGATGAGCAACTTTATGTGATCGCTTTCATTGTGGATATAGCCCGTAGAAAAGAGATCGAGGCCAGCATGATTCGGCAACAAAAAGAATTGCAGAAGATCAGTTCCGAAATAAGAAAGCTTAATGCAGATCTCGAAAGAAAAGTAGAAGAAAGGACCGTAATTCTGAAAGAAGCACTTCAAAGATTGGAAGATTCTCAAATTGAACTTAGTGAAGCTTTGAATAAGGAGAAAATGCTGAATGAGATCAAGGGTCGCTTTGTATCAATGGCTTCGCATGAATTTCGCACCCCGCTTAGCACCGTGCTTTCTTCAGCTTCTCTGCTGAGTCGATATACCACAACGGATGAACAGGACAAACGTAACAGGCATATAGAAAAGATCAAGAATTCCGTTAAACACCTGAATGATGTTTTGGAAGATTTCCTGAGCCTCGGAAAACTGGACGAAGGAAAAGTGAGCATTCATACCGGAGATTTTGACTTGCAGGAGTTTGTGAACGATGTGGTAGATGAAATGAAAGGCTTTGCCAAAAACGAACAACTGATCGATTATTGCCATATTGGTAATTCAATGGTTTTTTCTGATAAAAAACTATTAAAGAATATCATGATCAACCTCATTGGAAATGCCATCAAATTTTCGAATGAAGGCTGCCCTGTAATTATTCGATCCTCCACTAATGAAGATTTGGCCGTAATTTCGATCTCCGACCAGGGTATTGGTATTTCAAAGGATGACCTGGAACATCTGTTTTCCAGCTTCTTCAGAGCCGCCAATGCTATTAATATCCAGGGTACTGGTCTGGGATTGCATATTGTAAAGAGATATGTAGATCTGTTAAACGGTGAAGTAAAAGTGGAGAGCGAATTGAATAAAGGAACTACAATAACATTAACTATCCCTATCACAAAAGAAGCATTATGAAATCTGTTTTAGTCATCGACGATAATCAGGATATCAGGGAAAATACAGCTGAGATCCTGGATCTGGCCGGTTATAAGACCTATACGGCAGAAAATGGAAAAAAAGGGGTGGAAACAGCACTGAAAGTACATCCCGATTTGATCGTTTGCGATATCATGATGCCCGACCTTGATGGATATGGCGTATTACACCTGCTTCGTAAAAATGAAAGTACCCAACATACTCCTTTCATCTTCCTGACGGCAAAAACAGAACGAGGTGATTTTCGCAAGGGCATGGAAATGGGTGCGGATGATTATATAACAAAGCCATTTGAAGATATCGAACTGCTAAATGCAATTGAAGTGAGATTGAAGCGTTCGGCTGTTCTTGAAAATAATTACGCCGCTTCGCCGCAGGGTGTGAGCCAGTTCATTAAAGATGTAAAAAACTCCGGACTGATTGAACAACTTTCCGAACAATACGAAATGATCAACCTGAGTAAGAAACAATCCCTCTACCAGGAAGGAAAAAGACCCCGGTTTCTATATTACCTGGCAAAAGGAAAGGTGAAAGGATTCAAAGTGCATGAAGATGGCAAGGAATATATCACTGACCTTTTCAGCATGGGTGATTTTATCGGTTATCCTTCTCTTATTGAGGATAGGAATTATGATGATAATGCTGTAGTGCTTGAAGAAGCGGAGATCA
>JAYTXP010000299.1:0-6587 GCA_043742885.1 Chitinophagaceae bacterium
CACTGGCTGTCTCATTATTACAGGCCGTTGCATTTGAGAATTTTCCATTGGCATCCTGCCTGTAATAATAACCGGGTACCAATTGATTGAAATTAGATCCTTCCGTTTTAGCTGTATGATTATATACCACATCCATTACTACACGCAAACCGACCGTATGAAAAGTTTGAATTAATTGTTTGAATTCCCAGATTCTTCTAGTGCCATCATAAGGATCATCAGAATAAGATCCTTCCGGCACGTTATAATTAAGGGGATCATAGCCCCAGTTATATTTATTATTCGGTGCTTTCTCATCTACTGAATTGTAATCGAAAACAGGCAACAGGTGAATATGAGTTACACCCAGATAACGAATATGATCCAGCGCTGTTACTCTTGTGCCATTTTCTGCAAGTCCCAGGTACTTCCCTTTATGGTGAATGCCTGAATTAGCAGCGATCGTCGCATCTCTTACATGAAGTTCATAAAGGATCGCATCAGTTGCATAGGGCAAAGCCGCCAATCCATCCCTTTCCCATCCAATGGGATCGGTCTTATGCAGATCATTGACCATGGCACGGAGACCGTTTATGCCCACCGCTTTGGCATAAGGGTCGGGCACTTCATCTGACCATTTTCCATTTCTGAAAACAGTAAATGCATAAAATTTTCCGGCCCAATCACCTTTCAATGTAGTGACCCAGGTACCGTTTTTCCCTTTTTTCATTTTTAGTTCCTTCAATGCTTTACCGCCCTCCCCTTCCTGGTACACGATCATTCGAGCATTCTCTGCAAAAGGAGCCCATATTTTAAAAGAAGAGGTTATAGAGGAATAACTGAGCCCCAGGTCATTGCCATTGTAAACCGGATAGTCACTATATGCTATGGACTGGGCTGTGGAGGCAGAAAAAATACTGCCTATAAGTAGTGAAATAAGCAGATGCTTCATGATTACGAAGTTATCAATTTTAAATTTGTATTGCTCTACCTTAAATTAACAACTATTAGATCTGTCATTATTTTGTTAAGCATTATTTTATTCGTTCAATCTGCAAATAGCCAGAAGTTTGTTACCATTTATAAACAGGATGGATTTGGTGGGAGATCCCGAACCTAACCAGAGCGAATATGTAATATTTTACAGCGACTGCAATTCGAAAACTTTTCAAAAAATTTTAGTGTTGGGACCTACTCTTTTGAGGATTTGATAATTCTTCAAGCGTTTTCTCATATTGCGGGCTTTCTGTTTTCTGCCATTTATCCCACCAGGTAAAATATAGTCCGTAATTGTATTTGTATTGCTTATGGTGCATGGCATGATGTGTGGCACCTATCATCCATCGGGTGAAAGGAGATCGGGTGAACCACCGGGGATACAATTCAATATCAAGATGATTGATCACGCTGCTGATGGACATAATCACCAATAATATGATCAGCATATAAAGATTCATCGGAAGAAATAATAGTAATATTGGAAGGAAGACAGCCTGTATCAAACCTTCAATAGGATGAAAAGAAAATGCTGTCCATGGTGATGCGATCTGGCTATCATGGTGCCATTTATGAACGATTCGATAAACGGAGGGTATATGCATCCATCGGTGAAGCCAGTAGTAATAAGTCTCCTGAGCCAGTAAGGCGATAATTAAACTAATAGGCAACCAATACAGTGGGTAGTCATTTATATTTTCATAAAGTCTGGTATACCCCTTTTGCCAAAGCAATAGCATCATTGCGCCGGCTAATCCGAATAAGATTGCCGACAAATTACTTCGGTTGATCTCCTGGCGGATCTGACCTTTTTTGTATTCTTTTTTATTGATTTTCCGGGAATAAAATTTTTCCGGATACCAGACATAAAATACCAGGTGAAATATACCAGATACGAGAAAATAGCGACCCACAACTATTGCGTATACGATAACAGCCGTCAGCAAAAACCAAAAAGGACTTGAGAGATCAGGAATATTTTTCAAGACCCAAAGTTAAAATAAATGCGATGCTGATACGCCGCATTTATTTTAATCTTTTATCCGTCTCTCTAGGCATACTCCTCTTTAGATTCCTTACTATATTCATCGATCAATTTGCGCTGCAGATCAAATGGCAGCGGTTCATAATCTTTGTAACTCATTTTAAATTTCGCACGGCCCTGTGTTATAGAACGTAGTGAGGAAGAATAACCATACATTTCGGCATATGGAACCCGGGCAATGATCTTCTGAAAATGTCCTTCATTATCTATGCCTTCTACAATAGCACGACGACTTTGAAGATCTCCCATCACAGCACCTGTAAGATCATCCGGACAAAGCACCTCCACCTGGTAAATAGGTTCAAGTATTTGTGGATCGGCCTGTTGAAAAGCTGTACGGAAAGCCTGAAGGCCTGCAATCTTAAAGGAAATATCATTGCTGTCTACCGGGTGCATTTTTCCATCATAAACACAAACCCTGATATCCCTGGCATAAGATCCGGTTAGCGGACCATTATGCATTTTTTCCATCACTCCTTTCAATACGGATGGAAGGAAACGGGCATCGATCGCACCTCCTACTATACAATTGAAAAAAACCAGTTTGCCACCCCATTCCAGATCATGAACTTCGCGTCCTCTTACAGAAAACTCAGTTGGATCAGGCATGCCTTCGTGCCAGGGTTCGATACGCAGATATACTTCTGCGAACTGCCCGGCGCCTCCACTTTGTTTTTTATGTCGGTAACTGGCGTCTGCCATTTTTCGAATGGTTTCGCGATAAGCGATCCTGGAACGAATAAATTTTACTTCCAGTTTATGATTATGCTCGATCTTCCATTTGGCTACAGCCAGATGCATATCTCCCTGGCAATGGATCAATGTTTGTTTTAACTCTGAAGAAACCTCGACAATAAAAGTGGGATCTTCCTCCTTCAATTGGTGTAGCGCCTGTGAAAGTTTTTCTTCCTCTCCTTTCTTCAGTGATTCAATAGCTACGGTCATATTTGAAGGTGGAAATTCAATTGGCGGCAATTCATAATTCCTTCCTTTGATATGAAGTGTATTATTAGTATGTGTGTTTCGAAGTTTAAGTGTAGCACCAATATCACCGGCTACCAGTTCATTTACTGGTGTTCTTTTATTTCCTTCAACCAGGAATAACTGACTGAGCTTTTCCGTAACACCAGTGGATTCATTTTCCAGTTCCATTCCTCCCTTTACGGTGCCGGAATACACTTTAAAAAATGATAGTTCACCTACATGAGGTTCTGAAATGGTCTTATATATAAAAATGCAAGCGGGACCATTCGCATCGCAGGTCAGCGAATCTCCATTTTTGGTCTTTTGAGCAGGCATTTCATTGGCACTCGGACAAACATTATCAATGAAGCCCATCAATCGACCACTGCCCATATTTCTTTCGGCAGAAAGGCAGAAAAGCGGAAACAGATCATGATTGATCATTGCTTTTTTCATACCGTTCTTGATCTCGTCTTCATCCAGTTCGCCTTTTTCAAAATATTTTTCCATCAGTGATTCATCATTACTGGCCACCGCTTCAATCAGCTCCTTATGAAGTGTCTCGGCTCTTGATTTTTCTGAATCAGGAATTGGAAGTTTTTCTGGTTTGCCTCCTTCCCCACGAAATTTATACAATGTCATTCTGAGTACATCAACGATCTCAAGAAAACCAGCACCCATTTGTATAGGATACTGTACTACAACTATTCTGGATCCGAAATGTGATTTTGCATCCCTGACTGTTTTATCATAATCTGCATTATCATCATCCAGTTTATTCACTGCGAATATCATCGGTGTCTTAAACTTTTCAGTGTATTCCCAAAGAATATCGGTTCCAACTTCCACTCCCATCACTGCATTGAGCAGCATCACTCCAGTATCAGCTACCCGAAGCGCGGAGATCACTTCTCCATTGAAATCATCATAACCGGGAGTATCAAGGATATTTATTTTATATCCTCTCCAGCGGGAATGAAGGAGCTTGCTGAAAATAGAATTACCACGTTCTTGTTCAAGTTCGTGGTAATCTCCTGTAGTATTTTTTTCTGTAATAGTTCCGCGGCGTGTAATGATGCCGGCCTCGAACAGCATGCTTTCCGCTAAGGTGGTCTTGCCACAGCCCGCATGACCGAGCAAGACGATATTTTTAACGTGTGAGGTATCAAATTCTGGCATGACTTAAAATTTATACATGAATAGAAACGCCTGTCAGCAAACGGGTGTTTGAGACAAGTTCATTAGTGACCAGTGGGAAACCGGTCAATGGTAAGGAGTAAAAAACCTAGGGCGTTCGGTGGAGAAAAGTCTTGAATTCTTCGCGAAGTTCTAATAATTTCTGTTCCAGTAATTGCACTTCTTCATTCATAGATTCGTGGCGGGAAAGGCTGTCCTCATTAACGAACCCATTAAAAGCGACGCGTTCAAAGTTCATTTTACGGTCATGAGCTTTGATCGATTGCTTTAGGTCGTGAATGTTGATGAGTTGAATGTGAAACTGATTGTGAAGATGCTCTACATCCTGAAGTTGATCCTTGTCAAGAGTCTGGCTTGCTACCTGTTGAAGTTTTGCTTCATCGCGGGTAAATTCTTCGCGATACTGACGGAGTTTTTCTCTCCAGCCATTGCACTCAGTTGTGAGCTGAGAGATGTCTACCTGAACCATGGCGTTTAAGTTTAATTGTGAAAAAATCAAGAACTCTTTTCGAAGGATTCGGAAGGTAAACTATCGGATAATAGCAGCTAACAAAGTAAGTCCATTTCAGATAAAAAGCAAGCATTAGTTGCTCCCATTTTATAAAAATATTAAATATTCCACCCTACTATGATACAAGTCATTATATATCGGGACCTGCCTCATTGGTAAAGACAGGCAAGTCTCCTACAATTCATGATTAGTTGCTAACTTTCCGCCCCCGATGATCTCTACGGCTACCATACAACAAATACTCGGACGTCTTGATATCCTGGACGTGATCGGCGATTTTGTAAAGTTGAAGAAAAGGGGGACCAATTACCTTGGTCTCTGCCCTTTTCATAATGAAAAGACCCCTTCCTTCACAGTTTCACCTGCAAAAGAGATATATAAATGCTTTGGATGTGGTCATAGTGGCAACACGGTCAGCTTTATTATGGAGCATGAAAAATACTCCTATCCCGAAGCTCTGAAATGGCTGGCCAATAAATATGGAATCGAAGTTGAAGAAACCTTTAAAACAGATGAGCAGAAGCTACAAATGCTTGCTGCCGACAGCCTGTTTATCATCAATGAATTCGCACAAAAATTCTTTTCTCACAGCCTTTTTGAAACCGAGGAAGGCCGTGATATCGGACTCTCTTATTTTAAAGAAAGAGGTTTCAGGGAAGATATAATCCGGAAATTTCAATTGGGTTATAATCCAGAAGCACGGGATACGCTTGCAAAGAAAGCGATCGCCAAACAATATAATGCGGAACTCTTATTAAAAACAGGCCTGGTGGTAAACCGGAATGAGCAATTGATGGATAATTACCGGGGTCGAGTGATCTTTCCTATTCATAACCATAGTGGAAAAGTGTTAGGTTTCGGCGCCAGGATACTTAAAACAAGTGATAAAGCTCCCAAATACATAAACACTCCTGAAAATGAGATCTATGTAAAAAGTAAGATCCTCTATGGTTCTTATTTCGCCAGGCAAGCTATTGATAAAGCAAATGAGTGTCTCCTGGTGGAAGGCTATACTGATGTGGTTTCTCTTCACCAGGCTGGAATTGAAAATGTAGTGGCCTCCGGAGGAACTTCACTAACTATCGATCAACTCCGTCTGGTAAGAAAATATACAGATAACCTTACTATTATCTATGACGGCGATAACGCGGGTATTAAAGCCGCTCTTCGCGGTTTGGATCTGGCACTTGAAGAAGGGTTGAATGTAAGGCTGGTACTCATTCCTGATAAAGAGGATCCCGACAGTTATGTAAATAAAGTAGGGCCGAGTGCATTCGCTGAATTCGTTCAAAAAAATAAAAAAGATTTTATTTTCTTTCGGCTTGAAGTAGCATTAAAAGATGCAACAGGCGATTCCCAGCGTAAGTCGGATGTGGTAAATCAGATAGCTGAAACTATTTCGAGAGTAAATAAAGCAGAAGACTTTACCCGTCAGCAGGATTATATTAAGCAGTGTTCAGAAATGCTTAGGATTGATGAAGGTGGACTTCACGCGCTGGTAAATAAATTCATTCGCGATCGTATCAGCACCCAGGAAAGAAAACAACCTTTTGAAGATGCAAGATCTTTAGAAGAAGGATCCGGGGAAACAACCAGTTACGATGATGCCACTTTCAACCTTCTTTTCAAAGATGAACTGCAGGAAAAAGAGGTTGCGCGAATCCTGATCGAACTGGGCACAAGAAAATGGAATCAGGAACAAACGGTAGCCCAGCATATTCTGGAAGAAATGGATGATGACTCCCTTATCGATAACCAGGATATACTTCATCTTTTTCAGCTTTGCCGTCAGATCATAGAAAAGGATCCTTCCCAGTTGCAGGCCAGTCAGTTTGTTTACAGTGAAGACCATCGTATCAGTACACTGGTAGTGTCCCTACTTAATACACCTTATGA
>JAYTXP010000300.1:0-4698 GCA_043742885.1 Chitinophagaceae bacterium
ACTGAAACTAGCCCCGGTAAGTAAGGCATCAATCTCCTGTAATTCTTCCTTTTTAAGCAAGGAAACAATATGATGAAAAGGTTGACTCATACTAAATAATTTATTGATCCCGCATCCAATTTTGCATCAAGGGGTATACCGGTTTTGACGGATCAGAGGGATCCGGTTTTTCCAGAGCCATTCCAGTCCATTGTAACATGGGAACTCCGAAATACTGACCCTTGTTGAAACTTTCTGCAATATAAGCTCCTCCTCCTTTGTATCCCTGATCATGAAAAACAATAAATGGATCAATATCAAGATGTATAGCAGCCGCATAACTCCAGGCAATGGCCATCATTTCTTCCGCATCCCGCATGGGTCGTTGGCCAATACTTTTATCATTAAGTGTATTCCGTTCCGAAGGAAGCACAATCGCAATATGGCCTGCTTCATGCAAAATATCTCCCGGATAAAGTAATTGAGTCTGGTCGATATGCATTTCTCCATTGATGATCTGAATACCAGGTAAAAAACAATCCCCTTCCAATGGACCCAGGACCACCAGAACACCGATTTCCGAAAGAAATTTAATCACTGTATCTATGATCTCCATTGTTAGATGCCGGCTGCTTATCACAAATAATTTCCGATTTCTGTAAATGTAGTATTTTTTAATGCCTCAGGGATTCATAACAATTATTCGTCAGGATAGAAATTTCATTGCATCTTAGTAAAATGGAAGCCGGGATTATTTCCAAACTCATATTGAAACAACAAGCGGGCTGGAAGAAGAATTTTATCAAGGCTACTAATCCTAACTGATAGACTTATTGCCGATTCACCCGATAGGATCTTTATCCCCTCATAGACTTCTATCTCAGTGACCAAACAAAAATCAGTATATGATTTCTTATCCGCTGGTAAATCAACAATGACCCCTTCATTAAAAAAATTTAGCCCCCTTTCCCCGTTGCCAATACTTGCAGCCATTTTCTTATCGAAACGAATCAGTTCCGTTAAATAAAAAATATTATCGGGAATGTTAAACCTCTTCTCTATTAAAGCCGCACTAATCGTTATGACAGCGGGTATAAGAATAGGATCCAAATTACATTGAGCAATAAGATGACTCACCAATTTAACCTGTGGCTCTTTTTCCAAACTCTTGTTCATGGTCTCTGAAATCAGGATATCCGGTTGCAGATGGTCCGGGATCTTCCAGTTACAAGCATCTGCCAATTCATGATGAAGCAGAAAAGAGTCAAGCTCCAATTTATTAAAAAGGCGAAGGGCTGTTTTATAACTATATGGATTGAACTCCAGTAAGACCAATTGAATCTGCTCTGGAGAATAAAGTGAACAAATTGGAGTCAGCAAACTCGCAAACGGCCCGATGCCTGCATATAATAATATAAGTGGGCTTAGAGACTTCGCTTTCATACGATCGTCAATTGCTGCTTGAATTCCCCTGATGAATTGCCTTGTGCGCATAAAATCTAAAAGGCAAAGGGCAGCAGAGCCTGGGCCAAGCGCTTTTCCATTTTCTAAAAAAAGATCAGAACCGGTGTTCGTTTCCTCGGTGAAATCGGTTAACGCCGAAAACCAATGAAAGAGGTCATTACATGCTTGCCTCACCTCACCATAATGAAGTTCAGGAGCAAGAATAATATTAGCATAATGCTGAAGTTGCCTGACAGGTGAATACATGCGCAAGATATCTGCTATAAATATAAGTAACCTGGTAATGCTGGAATGAATCAGTGTTTATACGGAGAAATGAATTCATTACATTTAATGAAAATAAGTCTGATGCGCATTTCAATACTTCTGCTTGCTTTATTGTCAAACTACCTCTTAATTGCTCAGCAACTAACCTCCGGTGGAAAATTAAAACCTGAACAGGCGCTGATGGATATTAGAAAATATACCATTGCGCTGGAATTGAATCTGGAGAAACAATCGATTGCCGGATATACGATCATTGAGCTGCAAACCCTGCAGCCAACAAAGGTTCTGCTATTTGATCTGATGGATTCATTCATGATTCAATCAGTGGTGGTCAATAATAAAAAACAAAATTTTGAATACGCTCATAATCTCATCCGAATAAATCTTGACCAGGAACTTGCCTCTGGTAAGCAATCTGTTCGCGTTAATTATGAGGGTCACCCGCATACGGCTATTCGTCCGCCATGGGATGATGGTTTTACCTGGACAAAAGATCCGGCAGGTAACCCATGGATAGCCATCACAGCAGAAGGTGGTGGCGGTAAATTATATTATCCATGCAAGGATCATCCTTCTGATGAACCAAATGAAGGAGCGGAACTGATCATAACAGTACCAAAAGGATTGGTAGTGGCTGGTCCGGGACTATTACAAAAAACAAAAGTAAAAGGGAATAAGGTCACCTATGACTGGAAGACGAATTACTCTATTAATAATTACAGCATCCTTTTTAATGTAGGAAAATTCAATGTAGTTACACGTGAGTATACCAGTGTAAGTGGGAAAAAAATACCAATGCAATTCTATGTGCTTGAAGCCAATACGGCGAAAGCAGCGCATCATCTGGAGATATTGGAACAAACTGTACGAACCCGAGAAAAATATTTTGGTGAATACCCATGGGCCAATGAGAAGATCGCTATTTGCGAAACACCCCATCTCGGTATGGAACATCAGTCGATGAACGCTTATGGAAATAATTTCCGTTATGATAAAGTGGGCGGACAGGATTTTGACTGGTTGATGGATCATGAATTCGGTCATGAATGGTGGGGTAATAAGATCACTGCTAAAGACTGGGGTGATTACTGGATACATGAAGGCATCAATACTTTTGGTGATAATCTTGATGTACGCGAACTGGCTGGTGAAAAAGAATACATCAAACGTTTTAAAGAAATGGCACCCGGCTTTAGAAATGAAAAACCAATTGTGCAGGGAAAAGATATAGACGAAGAGACCGCTTATGTGGGAGATATCTATGGCAAGGGCGCCTTCTTTATGCATACACTTCGTTTTATAATGGGCGATAGTATTTTCTTTCCGGCACTGAAAGCATTTGCCACTGATCCGGCCTATACCTATGATCATATGACGAGCACAGAGGATATTGAACAATTTTTCAGCAAAAAAGCGGGAAAGGATCTGGTGCCTTTATTCAATTTATTCCTTCGCAGTACAGGTAAATTAGAAATACTGGTAAAGCAGCGACGCGCAGGAGAATATGAAATTTCGCTTTCCAATATCAATATAGATCTGCCAATAGAAGTGGAATCAGATGCAGGCAAAAAAACAATGATCATTGGAAAGAAACAGATCAATGTAAAAAGCAAGACCATGCCCCTGATCGATCAGGATAAATATTATCTCACGCGCATAACCTATGAATAAATGAAAAAGACGTTTTTCATTTCTCTTGCTATAATGTTATTCTTTGGCGCCATGTCGCAGGGAAATAAAAGTTCAGAAAAGATCAATGTACTAATTCGTTGCGATGATATCGGCATGTGCCATTCTGTGAACATGGCAGAAATAGAAGCAGAACTTAAAGCGCAAATACAAAAAGCTATAAATTCCGGCCTAAAAATAGATTACCTGGATCATCATATGGGTGCGGCTGTGCAAACTCCGCAAACAAGAGCTATAGTGGAAAAGCTCGCCAAAGAATTTCATTTAGGTATCTCCCGTTATTTTGAAGAAGATGGAATAGATGGTTGGTATTTCACTGCTCCAAAAGAGAAAGCAGATTCGATGTTATATAAATTAAAAAATCTGCAATCTGGCAATATCAAATTATTTGTGGTCCATGTAGGATTGGAAGGTCCGGAGATGAATGCGATGGAAGATCTGAATCCTTTTGGTCCGAAGGAAATGAGTAAACATCGTATGGGCGAGTTGAGTGGGTTGATCTCGCCTGATTTTCAGACAGAGTTAAAAGATAAAAAGTACAGGTTGATTAATTACAGAATGGTTATTGCGGAGAAAGGTTTAGGAGAGATGAGGAAGCCCAAAGAGTAAGTAACACGAAGTACACTAATTGCACGAAATACACGAATAATACAGATTCCACAAATTGATTCGCTTCACGAATGGGCCAGCGCTCTTTTGTCATTCAGAGCGGTACAATACAACCCTTGGGTAATGAAAACATTCTTCGCGAAAAATCTCGTAATGGGAAATCGGTTCTTCTAATTATTTTAAGAGCAAGCTAGTAGCTTGTGGCCAAAAGCTATTATCTTTCTCTCAATATTTTTCAATCCACATAAAACTGTTCTCATATATTGACTTTTTATTCTCCCTTATATATTGTAAGAATGCTCTCGCCACTTCCGACAATTTCTTTTTCTTAAGCCAAACCAATCGCCAATTTTCGTTCAGGGGTAACCCTTTTACTGGAATGATCTTTATTTCTTTCTGCCTCAGTTCATTCTTAATACTGAGAATAGATTGAATAGAATAACCCAACCCCGCCATTACTGCCTGCTTCACGGCTTCCGTAGAAGTAAGCTCCATTCGTATGCGGGGAACAATATTCGCCTTTTGAAAATATCGCTGCATGGTGACGCGGGTACCGGAGCCCGATTCCCTGTATATAAGTGGGAGTTTATCAAAAACGGATTTATTCAAGGGCTTACTTATTTTCAATCCATGGTCTGCGGGACCTGTCAGGTAAAGACTATTTGGAAGCAGGACCTCCTGCTCAATATC
>JAYTXP010000301.1:0-9758 GCA_043742885.1 Chitinophagaceae bacterium
TGCCAGTGAAGGGTTTTTTGCGGCGCAGGAATATCCCGGTGACGATGGCATGTTGCTCTATACTGATCACGGTATATTTTTTGAATTTATGCCGGTTAGCGAGTATGGAAAAAAAGAACCGAATACTATCGGATTAAAAGATGTTAAGATTGGAAGGAACTATGCTCCCGTTATTAGTACCAATGGGGGACTCTGGCGTTATTTATTAGGCGATACAATACAATTCACTTCGCTGAATCCTTACCGTGTAAAAGTATCCGGCCGCCTCAAACATTATATCAATGCCTTTGGTGAAGAAGTGATCGTTGATAACACAGATCAGGCTATCGCAATTGCTTCTGAAGAAACAGGTGTTGTAGTGAATGATTATACAGCAGCTCCTATGTATTTCTCTGAAGGCTCTAATGGCGGACATGAATGGCTTATCGAATTTGAAAACGCGCCGAAAGATATGAATGCATTTGCTGCAGAGTTGGATAAAGCGCTTAAAAGCGTAAACAGTGATTATGAAGCGAAGCGCTATAAAGATATTGCTCTTCGTATGCCTCTTATTCACGCGGTAAGAAAAGGTTTGTTCATTGAATGGCTGCGGAGCAAAGGCAAACTGGGCGGTCAACATAAAGTTCCCCGACTCAGCAATGATCGCCTGCAACTTGAAGAAATTTTAAATCTGGATAACCCTACTTTTGCGAATAATAAATAATGTTATGAAACTGCTCAAGGATAAAGTGGCTATTGTAACCGGCGCGGCGCGTGGAATCGGCGAAGCGATTGCATTGAAATACGCAGAACATGGAGCCAATGTGGCTTTCACTTTTGTTAGTGATTCAAGCGAACCAAAAGCAAAGGCGCTGGAAGAAAAATTGATAGCTATGGGCGTAAAAGCAAAAGGCTATAAAAGTAATGCAAGCGATGTAGCTCAATGTGAAGCCCTGGTAAATGATGTGATCAAAGAATTCGGTTCCGTAGATATATTGGTGAATAATGCAGGTATATCGAAAGATAATTTGCTTATGCGTATGAGCTATGAACAGTGGAACGATGTGATACAAGTGAATCTCAACAGCGTGTTTTACATGACTAAACAGGTTATCCGCCCAATGATGAAGGCTCGTAACGGAGTTATCATAAATATGAGCTCCATCGTTGGGGAAATTGGGAACGCCGGTCAGGCCAGTTATGCGGCAAGTAAAGCCGGCATTATTGGTTTTACAAAAAGCGTAGCCAAAGAATTAGGTAGCCGTAATATTCGTTGCAACGCAATAGCGCCAGGTTTTGTTGAAACAGATATGACCTCTTATCTCAAAGAAGGGGAAGCGGCAGATAAATATAAAGCGGGTATTCCTCTTGGAAGATTTGCCACTGTGGAAGACATAGCTAATAGTTGTTTGTTCCTTGCTTCTGATTGGGGTGCTTATATTACGGGACAGACACTGAGTGTTTGCGGGGGACTTAATATTTAGTTAGCAGTTACCAGTTAGGAGTTAGTAGCGGTTCCCTGAACTTGTCGAAGGGTCGGGATTTGTTGATTTGAAATTTTCAATCTTAAACCATTCAAGCTCAAAGCTCACAGCTCACAGCTCATAGCTCGCAGCTTGAAGCTTGCAGCTAAATTAAATCAGTCCTTAAGGACGATTTGTTTTCGCTTTATATAAGCGTGCCATAATATCATGGAAGCAATAGTTCGATAAGGTCTCCAGCATTCTGCAATAGCAATTAAATCATTTTTTGAAGTATGAGCAGGCAACTGCTTCACGTATTTCAAACTGTTTACAAGGGCAATATCTCCCAATGGGAAAAGGTCTGTTCTTCTTAGCGCATGCATAAGGTATACATCTACGGTCCAGTCGCCCACCCCTTTGTGTTGCTTCAATTTTATTCTTACTTCCTCATCCGGCAGTTCATGAAGTCTTTTCAGTACCAGTTTTCTTTTTACAATGGCAAGGGCCAGCCCTCTGGCATAACCCATTTTCTGCCTGGTGAAATAACAGGCCCGCATTTCTTCATCTGAAAGTGCCAGTAATTTTTCGGGAGTGACCCTGCCGATCTTTTCTTTCAACTTTTTAAAAGCGGCATAAGCAGCTGCAAGAGAGATCTGCTGTTCCAGAATGGTTAACACCAGGGTCTGAAAACTAGCAGGTCTTGTCCATATGGGAGGATAACCATATTCCTCAATGATAGCTTTCAGCGTTTCATCTTTTGCACCCAGCAGACGACAGATCTTCTTGAAATTTTTTTCGTGAAATCGCTGCATTAGTTTTTCTTGAATTTTGCGATTGCGCTACGGGTAAAATCAGAAAGCACCAGTCTTCCACTGATCGCTGCCCTTTCAGTAAGCAATTCGTTCCAATGATCGGTGTCCCTCCAAAAGATTTTTTTTATTTCTTCCATTGCCTCCATGCTGGAAGCAGCCAGTGTTTGCGCCAAACGATTCACTGCTGTATCTACTTCTTCAATGCTCTCATATACTTCCGCGAATAATCCATTTACAGCTGCCCATTCCGCCGAGCGCCAGGAAGAAGAATCAATAGATAATTGCGAAAAAGCAGCCAGCCCCATTTTTCTCTCTACCGCCGGACCAACTACAAAAGGACCAATACCTACCGCGAGTTCACTTAATTTGATATCCGATTTCTCGGTCGCTATTGCATAATCAACTGAAGCAGCTAATCCTACCCCGCCCCCCACACATTTTCCCTGAATACGACCAATAATAAATTTAGGGCAGGTACGCATAGCATTGATCACTTTCGCAAAGCCACTGAAGAATTTTAATCCTTCTTCTTTATCGCGAATAGAAGATAGTTCATCAAATGAAGCTCCGGCACAGAATGCCTTTTCTCCACCTGAACGAAGAATGATCACATGACATTCTTTTTCCTTACCCGCTTTGGTAATAGCCGTCGTCAAATCATCCAGTATTTTTCCCGGAAGAGAATTACTCTGCGGATGAAAGAATTCAATGGTCGTAATGTGGTGAACGGCCCGGCTGATCACATAAGCTTCATTCATAAAATATATTTAGGATTGATCCTTCTTTTTTACCATGGTCAGAATCGTTGCAATACCCGTCACCTCTCTTGTTTCATCAATCATTTCCACCAGCCATTTTACAATACCCCTGGCAATATCATCGCCTCTTTTAAAATCTTCAGGTTTCTCTACAATTCTTTTATCGCTCTGCAATTTTTCTTTGCAAGTGAACCTTATATGAATTTCGGTACCCGGATAAACTGGTTTTGTAAATCGAAGTTCATCTATACCATAATTCAATAATACAGGATTCAGCTTATAACTATCTACGAAAAGCCCCGCTGCAATGCTCATGATAAAATAACCGTGAGCTACCTGTTTTTCAAACATGGTGCCGCTGAAATCAGTTTCTTTAATATGCGCGTAAAAATGATCGCCACTCAAATCTGCGAAGCGGTCGATATCTTCACTGGTAATGGTTCTTTTTTCAGTGATGATCTGATCGCCGATCGTCAATTCCTCAAAATATTTTTTGAAAGGATGTTTGCCCGGATCCTTACCCGGTGCATTTACCTGGTATACATTGGTGACAGCAGTGATCATTGCTGGTGAGCCTTGTATCGCTGTACGTTGCAGATAATGTTTTACTCCGCGAATACCACCCATTTCTTCTCCTCCGCCGGCACGTCCCGGCCCACCATGTACCAATAATGGCAGTGGTGATCCATGCCCTGTATTTTCCTTCGCGCATTCGTTATTCAACAATAAAATTCTTCCGTGATGCGAAGCAGTTCCTATAACATATTCTCTTGCTTCTTTCTGATCCGCAGTAACAATGGTTGTCACCAATGATCCCTTTCCTAATTTACTCAACGCAATCGCCTCTTCTGATGTTTTATATGGCATGATAGTGCTGACTGGTCCGAATGCTTCCACTTCATGCGCTTCTATTGCAGTAAATGGATGTTCGTTCATCAGCAATAATGGCGACATGAAGGCGCCTTTATTTGCATCAGCATCAACAACCTCTACACTATCCAATGAACCATAGATGATCTCCGAACTGGCCAGTAATTTCTGAACCTGCGCTTTTACTTCATTTCGCTGCGATTGACCAGCCAATGATCCCATTCTTACTTTTTCATTGAGCGGATTACCGATCACCGTCTGCGATAAAGATTGACCGATCGCCTTCCAGATATCTTCCATTTTATTTTCAGGAACAAAAATGCGGCGAATGCCTGTGCATCTTTGTCCCGCTTTCAATGTCATTTCCTTTCTGATCTCCTTTATAAAAATTTCCCATTCTGGATTAGCAGGTAATACATTTTCTCCCAGCACAATGCAGTTCAGACTATCGGCCTCCATATTGAAAGGAACATTATTGCCAAGTATGGCCGGATTTTTTTTCAGCATTTGTCCTGTAGAGGCGCTGCCTGTAAAAGTCACTACATCCTGCGATTCCATATGATCAAGCAGGTCACCGGCTGACCCACATATCAACTGAAGAGATCCTTCCGGAAGTATTTTACTATTGATGATCTCTCTGAATACGATTTCAGTCATATAAGAAGTAATCGTTGCAGGCTTTACTATCGCGGGCATACCTGCCAACAGGTTCACCGCGATCTTTTCCAGCATTCCCCATACGGGAAAATTAAACGCATTGATATGCACCACCACTCCTTCACGGGGAACAAGGATATGCGTTCCCATAAAACTATTATGCTTACTAAGGTTATGCCCTTCGCCATCTAAACAGATCACATCATCCGGAAATTTTCGACGAAGGGAGGCGTTTGCAAAAAGATTTCCTATCCCTCCTTCAATATCTACCCAGCTATCCGCTTTGGTGGCACCTGTTTGATAACTGACCTTATAAAAACTATCCAAATGCTTGCGCAGATGAATGGCTAGCGCCTTAAGCATATTTCCTCTTTCATGAAAAGTCATTTTTCGGAGGGCAGGATTACCTTTTTCCCTTCCATATTGAAGCATGGCCTTAAAGTCCAGCCCATTAGAACTGGCCGCAGCAATGGGTTCGCCGGTTACCGCATTAAAAAGTACCTGGCCCTCACCTGTTCCTTCCACCCATTTACCCGCTGTATAATTACCGATCTTAATCATAGGCTCATTGTTTGGAGATCTCTCCCTCAGGCGAAATTATTCCAAACAATTCACAAATGATGAAAAGGAAAACAGCAGGGCTTTATATTTGCAAAAACTATTAAACTATGAAGAAGATCGTATTATTGATCATGGTGCTTGCTGCCACCATTCTTGGCGCCAATGCACAGGAAAAATGGAAAGAGCTCGACGCGTTTCATGATGTAATGAGCAAGACCTTTCACCCATCAGAAGAAGGTAAACTGGAGCCTATCCGCGCACGCAGCCAGGAAATGATGGAAAAAGCCATTGCCTGGAAAAAATCGACCGCTCCCGCCGGTTTTGATCAGAAAGCTGTTAAGCCAAACCTTAAAGAATTGGTTAAAGGCACCAAAGAGATCAATGACATGGTGAAGAATAAGGCCACCGACGCGGAACTGAAAGAAAAGCTGTCGAAATTGCATGATGTATTTCATGGTATCGTTGAAAAATGCGAAAAAGAAGAACATCATTGATATAAAACAGAAAAATGAAAAAATTATTCTTATTCGCTTCCATATGCCTGCTGTTTGCCTGCCATTCTAAAAAAGAAGAAGGTGGAAAAGAAACTACAGGAGAGAAAAAAACGATGGCCGATAGCCTGATGGAGCAGGTGATGGATGGGCATGATGCGGGCATGTCAAAATATGGGAAAATGCAGGGCTATAAAAAACAGATCGATGTCTTGCTTGATTCTATTTCCAAACTTCCTTCAAAAGCCAAAGAGGCAGCGACACCTTACCAGGAAAAACTGAAGGCCGCTCAACTGGATCTTTCAACGGCTCTTGCTCAAATGGATAAATGGATGGAGGAATTCAATATGGATTCTGCTGCGGATAATCTGGAGAAAAGAGTTGAGTACCTACGAGAAGAAAAAGATAAAGTGGGTAAAGTAAAATCACTTATTCTGGAAACTGTGGGTAAAGCAGATTCGCTTATCAGGAAATTATGATCTATTGATCTATTAAAATCCCCGTTCATCGGGGATTTTTTTATACTTCTACTCCAAATTGCTTCAGGTGATGAACTGCATGCTTATGCAGCAGTTGAACATTCTCTTCAAAATTCAAATCACCAAAAAATGGATTTCTCGTTGTAAAGCCAGGGTTTTTTTCAAATGCCTGGAAAAAATAGATCAGTTCCATTTGGAGGGCGCCGATAGCTGCCTGCAAAGTATTAAAACGATGAGAAGGCGGATCTTCAGGTAACAAGGGGTTGGCAGTATTTTCTTTAAATGGTTTGTTGCTCATCATGAACTCCCGCATTTTCTCCAGCTTTTCCGGAGGCGTTACGATCTTTTCAATTTTCAATCTGCCACTGGATGTGCGCAGAGCATCACCGGCAAAATGTTCGATCATTTGCTGCAGGCCCATTTTTCCCCATCGGGGAGGCGTGGAGGGATCCAATCTTTTCAGATAGGAAACAAACTGAGTGCGGAGAAAATTCTCTTTCTCTATGGTCATAATGGTATTAAAAAAGCTTATCAATGGCATCGCAAAGCCCGGAAAAAATATTGTCAACGCTGCCTTCACCTTTCACTTCCTGAAATTTATGAAGCGCATTATAATGATGTGCAACCGGCCTGGTCTCATTTAAATATACGCTGAACCTTTTTCTTATCACTTCTTCATCCGTATCATCGCTGCGCCCGGAGGTCTTGCCCCTGTTCAATAACCTTTTGATCAGTTCTTCTTCTGTTACATCTAATGCCAATACCAGGGAGATCTCAGTATTCTTACGATTCATCAGATCATCGAGTGCTTTTGCCTGATTCACAGTTCTCGGAAAACCATCAAAAAGAAAACCCGTGGCCTCTTTATGTGCATCGAAATATGAATCCACCATACCAATCACCACTTCATCAGGTACCAGCTGACCATTATCAATAAAGCGCATTGCTTCCAAACCAAGAGAAGTCTTATGGGTTATCTCCTTTCTAAGTAAATTGCCCGTGGACAAATGAACAAGGCCATAGCGCTCCACTAATCTTTCAGATTGTGTGCCTTTTCCGCTGCCCGGAGGACCAAAAAGGATCAAATTTAACATAAGCACTAGTCTTGTGGGTACGGACAAATATAATATAGGAATCCTGTATTTCGGGCCTGATTTTAACCGCTTGTAAACTGATTTTAAACAATTAAAATGTTAAACAAAGGGCTCGGGGAATCCGAAACGAACAAACCTCCGTTAATTTTGTAAATATCTATTATGTCCAGATCAATTAAAACTCTGCTGTTTCTGACCCTGGCCTTCAGCCTTCAGCAATGCAGCTATTCACAAAATTCCCCTGCCGATAAAAAAACCAATATGGACCCCAAAAAAAATAGCGTTTACTCCCGCATCGATAGTAATAAAGTAGCCCTTTCTGAAGAGGATTGGAAAAAGATCCTTCCTTCCGACGTATACCAGATCGCCAGGCAAAAAGGAACAGAAAGACCCTGGACAAGCAAATTCGAGAATTATAAAGAAGTGGGCACTTATTACTGCGCGGCCTGTGGTAATCCCCTCTTTAAAAGCGATACCAAATTTGAAAGTGGCTGCGGATGGCCCAGTTTTTACCAGCCCATCAGCAAGGGAAGCATTATTTATACTCCTGATAAAACTATCGGAATGGAAAGAACCGAGGTGCAGTGCGGACGCTGCAAGGCCCACCTGGGACATGTTTTTGATGATGGTCCGCCCCCAACCGGACTTCGTTATTGCATCAACGGCGTGATCCTGGATTTTGAAAAAGCCAAAGACGCGGAAAAAACATATAAAGACAAAAAAGATCATTAATAAAAACCCTCTGGAAACAGAGGGTTTTTCGTTTTCCCCCGTCAAAACGCTACAGATTCCGTTCCTCAATTTTATTTTCAGAACCCACCCTATTGAAATAAATTTACTTTCTCAAAATGATCCCGGTATGCGAATTGTCCTGAAACCTGCCTTCCTCTTACTGGCAATTTTTTTACAGCTTTCACTGTTGGCTCAGATCAATTCCGACCAGGTGATGCCTGTGGATCCTAAAGTCAAGATCGGACGTCTTTCTAATGGTATGACCTATTATATCCGCCATAACGGATTGCCGGAAAAAAGAGTAGAACTGAGATTAGTGGTCAATGCAGGTTCGGTATTAGAAGATGAGGATCAACTGGGACTGGCCCATTTTATGGAACACATGAATTTTAATGGCACCAAACGGTTCCCTAAAAATGAACTGGTCAGCTATTTACAAAGTATAGGCGTTGAATTTGGCGCCGACCTGAATGCCTTTACTGGTTTTGATGAGACTGTTTATATTCTTCCTGTACCTACCGATAAACCCGGACTGGTAGATAAGGGACTGGAGATACTTGAAGACTGGGCACATAACGCTTTACTCGATTCACTGGAAATAGAAAAAGAAAGAGGCGTGGTGATCGAAGAATGGAGATTAAGCCGTGGCGCTGATGAGCGCATGATGAAGCAGACACTTCCCGTACAGTATCGAGGATCTAAATACGCGGAACGATTGCCAATAGGTAATAAGGCCAGCCTGGATAATTTTTCTCATGCGGCATTGAAAAGATTTTATCACGACTGGTACCGTCCCGATCTGCAGGCCATTGTGGTAGTGGGAGATATTGACGTGAAGGAAATAGAACAAAAGATCAAAGAAGTATTTGGAGATATTCCCGCCGCAGTAAATCCGCGCAGACGCGAAGAATTTTCAGTGCCTTACCACCAGGATCCTTTATTCGTCGTGGCAAAAGATAAAGAGACCGCTTTCCCTTCGATAGAATTGCTTTATAAGAAAGAACAATTGCCCCAGGTTTCCATTGGAGATTATTGCAGGTATATGAATACCCGATTATTTACCAGTATGCTGAATAATCGTTTCAGGGAGATAACCCTTAAACCCAATCCGCCATTTGTATCTGCCTACTCATTTTATAGCGGAAGCCTTGCAAGAAGCAAAGACGCTTACCAGCTTTTTGCAAACAGCAGTGATACGGGCATGGCCAGATCCTTGAATACCCTGTTGGAAGAGAACAGAAGAGTGTTGCTTTACGGATTTACTCCTTCAGAATTTGAATTGCAGAAAAAACAAATGCAGAGTTATTACGACCAGATCTTCAATGAAAGAGAGAAAGAAGAATCTTATAAATATGTTGATGAGTACGTAAATAATTTTCTGATCAGTGAACCTATACCGGGAATAGAATGGGAATATGATTTCGTAAAACAATATTTTAAATCGCTGAAATTGGAAGACATAAACGCGCTGGCTCCTAAATGGATCACCAGCGATAATATGGTCGTCACCCTGAATGCTCCTGATAAAGAAGGAGTTAAAATTCCCAATCAGCAGGAAGTAATTAAGCTGGTAAAGAATGTGGAGACGGCTAAACTGGAGCCCTATAAAGAAAAAATACTGGCCACTTCATTACTGGATCCAACCAAACTGAAAGCCGGAAAAATTCTGAATACGAAGACCAGCGAGGATCTTGGCATTACCACCTTAAAATTATCTAATGGGGCAACGGTGATCTTAAAGCCCACTACTTTTAAAAATGATGAGATATTGTTTCGTGCTTTCAGTAAAGGCGGACATTCATTGGTAAAAGATGCGGATTATTTTTCCGCGGCTTATGCGGCGCCTATTGTTATACAAAGTG
>JAYTXP010000302.1:0-3641 GCA_043742885.1 Chitinophagaceae bacterium
GGCATCATCGCCGATAAATGGATGGACGCAGAGAAACTCTATGGCATTCTTCATATTCTATACGGTCTTATTTTATTTTATGTACCGCAGGTGCATGACGCAAATACGCTTTACTATGTCATTTTCGCGGCCATGATCTGTTATATGCCCACAATTTCTTTATCTAACTCCATTTCCTATACGATCCTGAAAAAAAATGAAATGGACGTGGTAAAAGTTTTCCCTCCTATTCGGGTATGGGGTACTATTGGTTTTATAGTGGCAATGTGGACCACAAATCTTACTGGAAGTAAAGCCAACACTAATCAGTTTATCATTGGCGGTGTGGCAGCCATCCTTCTGGGAATTTATTCATTTACGCTTCCAAAATGCGCCCCGGCAAAATCCATTGCAAAGGATGCTTCCCTTGCCGAGCAATTGGGATTGACGGCGTTTCGGCTATTCGCGAAATATAAAGTGGCCCTGTTCTTTGTTTTTTCTATGTTTCTTGGTGCGGCTCTTCAGCTGACCAATATGTATGGAGATACTTTCCTCGATGATTTCAAAAATGTTCCGAAATATGGGGCTGATTCTTTTGTGGTCAAATATTCTACGATCATCATGTCCATTTCGCAGATTTCTGAAACGGTATTTATTTTAACGATCCCTTTCTTTCTCCGAAGGTTTGGTATCAAGAAGGTTATGCTTTTTTCTATGATTGCCTGGGTACTTCGTTTTGGGTTATTCGCATATGGCGACCCAGCAGGGGGCCTTTGGATGATCATACTTTCCTGTATTGTTTATGGAATGGCCTTCGATTTTTTCAATATCTCCGGCTCACTTTTCATTGAAACTACCACTGATACTAAGATCCGCTCGAGCGCACAGGGATTGTTTATGATGGTGACGAATGGACTAGGCGCTTTTATGGGCAGCAAGATCAGCGGGTATATAATAGATAAATATTTTACTCTGGAAGGAGGGATGAAGGACTGGCATAATATCTGGCTTAGCTTCGCAGCCTATGCAGCTGTAATAGCCATTCTATTCCTACTTCTTTTCAAACATAAGCACGATCCAAAACAATTAGAAACTGTTTCACACTAATAAAAAAAACCGAATCATCATCGATTCGGTTTTTTCTTTTCGTAAACTATTCAAAGCTCGTAGCTCGAGGCTTGCAGCTCATTGCTTTATTAAATATGCGCTTCTATCTTCTTCACAAAATTAGACTTCGGCTGCGCACCTACTAATTTATCAACCACCTGTCCGCCCTTAATAAAAAGGATAGCAGGAATAGAAGTAATGCCATAGTTCATGGAGACATTGGGGTTATTATCTACATTCAGTTTGCCCACATTTACCTTACCATCATATTCTTTACTAAGTTCTTCGATAACCGGACCGATCGCGCGGCAAGGCCCACACCATTCCGCCCAGAAATCAACTACTGTGAGTTTATCTGAAGCCAGTACATCCGACTGAAAATTTTGATCATTGAATTCTTTTGCCATATCCGTTGTTTTAAAGTTTGATAAGAGAACTGCAAATTTAAGTCCGTTCAATATAACATGCGAAGCTGGCAGAAAGTTGTGCAAAAAATGGCAGAAACTTTTTATCCTGTTACTACTTGCACTTCCATTTCTGGCCTTGTTTCCAGAAACTGGATCATATCCTCATTAAGCTCAAAACCTCCACCCATGGTTATCAGGCTGACCTTCATTTTGTTCCTGGCATCCACCAGCACAAATTTAAGTCCTGCATGTCCCGGATGTTTTTTAACATTCCCTTCAACAAATTGAACTATTTCCTTTGTGACATATTGTGGGTGCATTTCAATACTTACCTGCTTTGTAAGGATTTTTTTCAGGGTCTCCGCCAGTGTAACTCCTGTTACCTTGAACTCAAACTCAACTTTATTATATCGCTGTTTAAAATAACCTGTCATCATAACCGTTGTTCCCGGAAGTAATACCGGACTTAACCTCAGATAATCTTCACTGAACAAAACAAATTCTGATTTTCCTGAATAATCTTCCAATACAAAGTTTCCATATTTGTTACCATTCTTCGCGATCCGGTGCTGCGCATCAGCTACCAAACCCAATATGCGAAAAGCCCTTCCCATATTAGGCTGCATTCGTATGGATTCTTTGAACTCATTGAATTCAGCCAGTGCTGTTATTCCATAATGTTTTAATTCAAAACGATAATGGTCCAGCGGATGCCCGCTAAGGAACATACCCGTAACATCTTTTTCCTTTTCCAACTGCACCGCCAAAGGCCATGGCTCACATGGATGAAGCCGGGGAGGAGGGATCTCCATGCTCATTGGCAGGTCACCAAATAATGTATTGCTTGAATTGGTATTTTCATTGGTCATCATCTGGCCATACCTGATAATGCGCTCCAATCCATTTACTGATTCACCGTCTGCCACATGAAAATATTGTGCCCGGTGAATATCCTGGAAGCGATCAAAAGCTCCGGCATTCGCAAGGCTTTCCAGTGTTTTTTTATTTACCGTTCGCTGATTGATCCTTCGGATAAAATCGAAGATGGTGCTGTATTCTCCTTTCTTTGATCTTTCCGCGATAATGCTTTCCACAGCTGCTTCACCAACCCCCTTTAGTCCCCCCAGTCCGAATCGAATCTCGCCTTTATCGTTTACTGCAAATCCTTTCAGTGATTCATTTATATCAGGACCAAGAACAACTAACCCCATTCGTTTACATTCTTCCATGAAGAATGTGATCTTATCAATACTTCCTGCGTTATTCAATACCGCCGACATATATTCCGCCGGATAATGTGCTTTTAAATAAGTTGTTTGATAAGCTACATAAGCATAACAGGTAGAATGCGATTTATTGAAAGCGTATTGTGCAAATGCTTCCCAGTCCGTCCATATTTTTTCTAATTTATCAGCAGGATATGATTTGGCTGTGGCACCTGCGATGAACTGTGCCTTCATTTTATCCAGTACATCCTTCTGCTTTTTACCCATGGCCTTTCTAAGCACATCCGCATCGCCTTTACTAAATCCTCCAATTTGCTGCGCCAGCAACATGACCTGCTCCTGGTACACCGTGATGCCATAGGTTTCTTTCAGGTAAACTTCCATTTCCGGAAGATCATAGGTAATCGCCTCTCTTCCATGTTTTCGGTCAATGAAGTTGGGGATATAGGCCAGCGGACCCGGGCGATAGAGCGCGTTCATCGCGATCAGGTCATCAAATTTATCCGCTTTCAGATCCCTTAGATATTTCTGCATGCCCACACTCTCAAACTGGAAAGTGCCAACGGTAGATCCATGCTGATAAAGTTCAAATGTCTTTTTATCATCCAATGGGATCAGATCAATATCGATCTCCACTCCATGATTTTGTTTGATCAGCGCCAAAGCATTTTTGATAATGGTCAGGGTCTTCAAACCCAAAAAGTCCATCTTGATCACACCGGCTTCTTCAATCAGATTTCCTTCGATCTGAGTAACCCATAGATTCGAATCTTTCGCCGTGGCTACCGGGATCAGATCAGTCAGGTCCTGAGGCGCAATAATGATGCCTGCAGCGTGTACGCCCCTGTTTCGCACAGAGCCTTCCAAAATAAGTGCCTCACGCAAGACCGTAGCACGTAAGTCCGTACCTTTCAGAATTTCT
>JAYTXP010000303.1:0-5448 GCA_043742885.1 Chitinophagaceae bacterium
GAAAACTTCCAAAGAAAAAATTGATGGCCATAAGGCTAAAGGCCAGCAGGCCGGCCTTTAGCCATGATCTGAAAAACAGACGGCTAACTAAAAGAAGTAAGAAGGAGAATGCGAAATATTCTAATAATAAAACAGAACCGGCAGGGAGGGTTATAAGATCAAAAAAATCTACATAGCCATGAAACACGAAAAAAAGGCTTAACAATGGCAGAAAGGCCAGGCTTTGCTTATAGGACCAATTATTTTTCATCCTTGTTCAGGAATATTTTTGTGAAGTAAATACAAGGTTCTGCAGGAATTCTGCAGTTCTATTTTTTCCTTTATCATAAATTCCTTACTGAATGCGGATTCAAAAGCCTCTTTATTATAGAATTCATAGATATCTTCTTTTTGGCTGAGCATGAATTGAACTTTTTCATCTTCTTTGGGAACGAATTCTATGATCAGCCATTTCTTACAAATTCTTGCAAACATCATTGCGATATTATCCAGGGGAATATTTTTTCCAATAGCTAAATGATGAATTAATGCCAGGGCCAGTACCGCATCCCTTTCGCCCCTTTCAAGAAATGAATGACGCTCTTCATTGTTAACACCTGTTGCCGGAGAAGGAATAGTAAGGTCTTGAATAAGGGGTTGAATTAACTGTATATTTTCCTTCCGGATATTCAGGTATAAACGGTCAATACAATTTGGATCAAGGTCAGCAGCAAGGCAGTCAATACCCTTGTTTGTAAATAAACGCGAAAATTCACCATCATTAGCGCCAAGGTCAGCTGCGTTTTGAACATCATGGTGGATCTTTTCGATCCATTCTGTAACCGCCCGCTTTTTATCGGGTAGATAATTACTCCGCTGTGACGCTTCTTCATAGTAGGCCGACCAGTTGCTGGAAGATTCTTTTAAATTTAATCCTTCTATTAACTGGCGAAGACTGCGAAGCAGATCATCCATTTTTTTTCTGCTAAAATGAACCGGCTTGTTTGAAACTCCGGAAGTATGCCTGCTTACCCGCGAATTGAGATGAATATGAAGATAGCAGTGAATGGATAGTCTTGAGCTGAATGGCAGCATTCGGCTTGCGACTTCAAGTGGTATGCCTTCGGGATAGGCAAGTCCTAATTGATGTAATGGAAGCTTTCTGTAATGCATTAATAATATCGGAGCCAGGAATTGTTCACAGAATTGCCTGTATGCGATCCATGGTCTCTTATCATTATAAAATTCAAAGGAAAGTGTATCGATGAAAATAGGCCGGCCCTTGAAAAATTGAATATTATAGGTAGTCGCATCTTTTAAGGAGAGACCATATCTAAGTGCTGTAGATTGTATATCCAGTGTAAGCAGGGCCGCATCCTTTAGCATATTAAAACTCCATTCCCAGGAATAAGAAATAAAGGGAATTAATTGCGGACGAAGGGTGGTGTACCACTGAGATTCGCCCGTATAATTAATATCAACTTGTTCGTGTGGAATAAGTTGTTTTTTATTGGTCAGTTCGCGGTAGCATCCTGAAATCAACAGTTTTTCAAATTCATTTTTGTAACGCTGATTAACCTGTCGGAAAAGTTTTCCTTCATGAAGGAATATGAATCCGGATGGATCCCGGTAGGAGGAGGGGTCCCTGGTCATTCTGATGGTTCTTTTTTTACATTCTTCGAACTGCCATCTTCAGACTCCTGATCGATTGATTTTTTTTTCCTGGTCAGCATTGCAAAGAACCCACGTATATAGCTTACTATGTTTTTAAAAAAGAATACCACACCCAATGCCCCGGCAACAATAGCCTGCACCAGGTAACTGCCAGTTCCCGGATCCAAATAAAGCAGAGGTAAGACTGAGATCATTACAGGTATTTAAGATCGGTTTTGGGAGACAAGATGAGTAAGGTCTCGTACATGAGCCGAATCGTATTTTCAATATCATTCTTGTGCAGCATTTCTACCGTGGTATGCATATAACGAAGTGGTATTGAAATAAGCACGGAGGGACAACCATCATTCGCATAAGCGAATGAATCGGTATCCGTTCCGGTACTACGGCTAAGTGCTCTCCATTGCACAGCTATTTTTTTGTCGGCGGCAACTTTCTCCACAATGGCCAGCAGTTTATTATGAACAGCGGGGGCGTAGGCAAGAGAAGGCCCTTTCCCTGTACTCACATCTCCTTCAATATTCTTATTGATCATTGGAGTGGTGGTATCATGCGTTACATCCGTAATAATAGCCATATTTGGTTTGAGGCGACGTGCTATCATTTCCGCACCCCGAAGGCCGATCTCTTCCTGCACCGAGTTCACGATATACAAACCAAAAGGAAGTTTCTTTTTATTTTCTTTCAGCAACCTGGCTACCTCTGCAATCATAAATCCACCAATACGATTGTCGAAAGCACGACCAATATAATTTCCATTGGCCAGTTCATCAAATCCATCAGAATAGGTAACAACTGCCCCTATATGAATGCCCAGGGCTTCTACCTCTTTTCGGTTCCGGGCACCGCAATCAAGCCATAAATTATCTACACGAGGTGTGGGTTCTTTTAATTCAGCACTGCCCATTCGTGTATGAATAGCGGGCCAGCCAAATACAGCTTTGACCGGACCTTTTTTTCCGTGAATGATAACACGCGATGCCGGGGCAGTCTGGTAATCCACACCACCATTTCTTTTCAGATAGATCAGCCCTTCGCTATTTACATAATTGACAAACCAGCTGATCTCATCAGCATGTGCTTCTATCACTATACGGAAAGGATGTTTTGGATTGATTACACCCACAGCCGTACCATACGGGTCTACAAAATGTTCGTCAACATAAGGTTTGATATATTCGATCCAGAGTTTTTGTCCCCAGGTCTCAAATCCAACCGGCGATGCATTGTTAATATAACTACGCAGAAATTGAAATGATCCGGGGGTGATCAGTGATTTCTTCGGACTGCCAGATTTAGCCATTCTAATCAATTATGTTATTGTAAAATTAGTCAAATATGACTTAACGCCATCAGTATCGCAGAGAGGGCCATCAATCCATCAAGCCAGAAATGATATAAGGAATCTGAGAGATCTCTTATGGCTTTTCTATAAATGAAAAAAAGTATAAAAATGGGTATCAAAAAAAAGCAGATAGAACTAAGAGGCAGGCCCTTTATCAGTAAAACACCCATGCCGGCCAGCGCTATTCCAATGGAAGAATAATATAATCTTTTTATATTGTCCGGGTTCAGGTAAGTGATCAGACTGCGTACCCCATCTGCTTTATCGTCTTCGCGGTCACGGATGTCAAATAAAATGCAGATCGCGTAAAGAAAAAAGAACTGGCTGATGCAGTAGACGCGCATAGCTGTGGTCCATTCTTTTTCCGAAATTACTAAGGGTAATACAGCCGTAACATACATCCATATAAAGGCCAGGAAAATGGTCTTGCCAATGGCTACTTTTCGCAGAGCCCTGAAATGTGGATGAGGAATTTTAGGTGCTGAATATAGAAAAGTGGCAATGACCGCCGGGATCATCCAAAGCCAGTATTGCTTTAACCTCCATCCTGTCCAGATTGCTCCTGCTAGCCCTATTAAAAAAACGGTAAAGATCCAATAGCGGTATTTAATAGTCCAGTTAACACGAGGGGAAGCAAGTACAGAGTGGTCGGTGAGATAATAATGAAAACTATAACTGGTAAGTGTGGAAAAGCCAATGAATAAAAGCAGGTCTTTTGAAAAATGGCCATTAAATAGCCAGGTGGTTTGAATGGCCATCAGCACAGCGATGGCCGCAATATAAAAATTGCTGTAAATTAAAAATCTGAAAAGAGAGCGAGCCTTATTCAATCTATGGCTTTTTAAGCCGGATCTTTCCTGATTCATCATAATTGCTTCGATGTCCGGCTTTATCGATCAGAAGCATTCCAAAACTAGCCGTGGTATCTCTTAAGGATACACCAGCCAGAGAAACCATATTAGCCTGGTTCTGCGTATTGTACTCCAACAATACCTGGATGTCGGCATCTCTTACTTTATCGGGCAAACCTAAATTGGCAAAATTGAATCGGAAAGTATCCTTGCGAACAACGGTGGTATTGTTGAACCATTTATATACCAGCAATATGGAATCGAGGTCACCTTCATCATCGGTATATTTTCCTTTAAGGCTGATGATATCACCGCTTGAAACCGTTCCTGGTGAAATGGATTTGATCTCCACTTGTGGCTCAGTTTTGAACTTATCTTTGTTACAGGCGGTTGCCATGAACAGGACCGTTGCAGCTAATAAAAAAAAGTATTTCATCGGCATCCATTGAGTGTAAACAAATTTACTGATTTTGGTGCAGATACGCAGAAAGGTGTTTAAAGACTATCATAAAATTTTCTCAATACAAGCAGCCGGCTTTGATAAGCTGGCGCTGGAACTCTTTCGTTATCAGGCCCGGGTAAATCCTGTTTATGCTGAATTTGTTTCGGCTCTTGGTATTATTCCCGGCCAGGTAGAAAAAATAGCAGATATTCCTTTTCTGCCCATCCGGTTTTTCAAAAACAGAGAGGTAATAACTGAGGCTGTCCAGCCTCAGAAGATATTTGAAAGTAGTGGCACCAAAGGTATGCAGCCGAGTAAACACCTGGTGACCGATCTATCGGTGTATGAGGAAAGTTTTACCCGTTGCTTTGAACTTTTTTATGGCCCGGCTGCTAATTATTGCATCATAGGTTTATTGCCTTCTTACCTGGAAAGAAATAATTCCTCTCTGGTATACATGACTGAAAATTTGATCAGAGCCAGTGGTCATGCTGATAGTGGTTTTTATCTTAATGACCAGGAGGCCCTGATAAAAAAACTTTCGGTGCTGGAGAGAAATGGACAGCCCGTCTGGTTAATAGGCGTAAGTTTCGCCCTGCTTGATCTGGCCGAAAAATTTCCCATGAAACTGGAACATACAGTGATAGTGGAAACCGGCGGTATGAAAGGCAGAAGGGAGGAACTGGTAAGACCAGAATTGCATCAACACCTTTGCAGCGCTTTTCAGAAAAAACATATTCATTCCGAATATGGAATGACTGAATTGCTTTCGCAAAGCTATTCAAAAGGGGAAGGTGTTTTTAATTCTCCGCCATGGATGAAGATCCTGCTGCGTGATGATGAAGATCCTTTTCATATAATGAGTAACGGCAGGGGAACAATAAATATCATCGACCTGGCCAATGTGAATTCCTGTTCTTTTATTGCAACAGATGATACAGGTATCGTGCATGAGGGCGGAAGTTTTGAAGTATGGGGAAGAGTAGATGGAAGCGATCTGCGGGGCTGCAGTTTGCTGGTAATATAGCCCTGGATTAAGCAGTAGATTATGGAGAATACAGCTATAAAAGTTTTTCTGTTAGGTAGGATTACAATATTTTTGCCCCCCTTTCGGGCCCAGATGGCGAAATTGGTAGACGCACTGCCTTCAGGTGGCA
>JAYTXP010000304.1:0-4983 GCA_043742885.1 Chitinophagaceae bacterium
CCGCAATGGATAAATTATATGTCATAAAGATCGGTGGCAATGTGATCGACAATGAAGCATTGCTGAAAGAACTGCTGCTGCAATTCTCCTCGCTACAGGGTAAAAAAATCCTCGTGCATGGAGGGGGCAAGTTGGCAACCTTAATGGCTGAGAAAATGGAGATCCCCCAGCAATTAGTAGATGGCCGAAGAATTACAGATGCCGAAACGCTGAAGATCGTAACCATGGTTTATGCCGGTTATATAAATAAAAATATCGTTGCGCAATTACAATCTTTAGAAATAAATGCAATCGGACTTTCAGGTGCTGATGCAGGATTGATAATGGCGCATAAAAGAGTTCATCCCACAATAGATTTCGGATTTGTAGGCGATATAGATAAAGTGAATTCTAAATTTCTTCAGGGCCTGCTCGAAGAGGGAATTTCTATTGTTGTGGCCCCCATTACACATGATGGAAAAGGACAATTACTGAATACAAATGCAGATACCATCGCGCAGGAGATCGCCAAATCCCTTTGCGCGCAGTATGAGACCAAACTGATCTATACCTTTGAAAAAGCAGGCGTGCTGCTCGATGTGGAAGATGAAGGATCTCTGATCAGTCGCCTCGACCGACATTATTACAAAGAATTAAAAGAACCCGCAGAAGGACCTGTACGAATATTTGCCGGCATGATACCTAAACTGGATAATGCTTTTGCCGCTATCGATAGTGGAGTAAAAGAAGTGATCATTGGAAAAGCCGCCCAATTACATGAACTGATTGCGGGAACAGCAGGAACAACTATCATTCATGAGTGAACAATACCAACAACTTCCAGAGAAAGTCATCGAACTTTTACAAAATCTGATCTCTACTCCTTCATTTAGTCGTGAGGAAGGGAAGGCCGCAGGTATTTTGGAAGATTTTCTTTCTGCGCAAATCGTAAAGACCTCCCGCGCCGGTAATAATGTATTCTCACTTTGTAAACATTTTGACTCAGCCAAACCTACGCTGCTTCTGAATTCCCATCATGATACTGTAAAACCAAATGCGCAATATGTGCGGGATCCTTTTGATGGCGCAATCGAAGAAGGAAAATTATTTGGACTGGGATCCAATGATGCAGGTGGTTGCCTGGTATCACTGCTGGCTTGCTTTCTTTATTACTATGAAAGAAATGACCTTAAATATAATCTGGTTTTTGCCGCGACTGCCGAAGAAGAAATATCCGGAAGCGGGGGAATAGAATTACTGATTCCTCATCTGCCTAAAATCGATGCGGCCATTGTTGGCGAACCAACCTTAATGCAAATGGCCATAGCGGAAAGAGGTCTTATGGTTTTAGATTGTGTGGCTGAAGGAAAAGCAGGACATGCTGCACGTAATGAAGGAGAAAATGCCATATATAAAGCCATAGCCGACATCGAATGGTTCAATACTTACCAATTTCCAAAAGTCTCTGACCTGCTTGGCGCAAATAAAATGAGCGTGACAGTAATTGAAACCAGCAACAAAGCGCATAATGTAGTGCCTCCCTCCTGTCAGTTCGTTGTTGATACACGTATCAATGAGTTATATAATTTTGAAGAAGTATTAGAGATCATTCGTTCGAATATAAGATCAGTAGTTAATCCAAGAAGTTTTCGTCTGCGATCTACCGCTATTGGACTGGAACATCCCCTGGTAAAAGCTGGTATTGATCTGGGCAGAACCTATTACGGCTCGCCAACTACATCAGACAAAGCTTTGATGCCCTTCCCGGCCCTTAAAATGGGTCCTGGCAACTCTGCAAGAAGTCATACAGCAGATGAGTATATTTATGTAAGTGAAATAAAAGAAGGAATTCAACTTTATATTCAGTTATTAAACCAGATTGTCTGATGAAGCTTTGGCAAAAAGATAAAACAACATTAATAGAAGTGGACCGGTTCACCGTTGGTAAGGACCGCGACATGGACCTTTACCTGGCCGCTTTTGATGTGCAGGGATCCTTGGCTCATTGCCGAATGCTTGAAAAAGTGAAACTGCTTACTAAACAGGAATCATCCGATTTGCAGTCTGAACTTAAAAATATTTACAAACAGATACTCGATGGTGGATTTAAACTGGAGGAGAATGTAGAAGATATTCATTCGCAGGTTGAACTATTGCTTACCGCTAAACTCGGAGATACCGGAAAAAAAATACACGCCGCCAGAAGCCGTAATGACCAGGTACTGGTTGATCTAAAACTTTTTCTTCGTCATGAACTGGAAACGCTGGTAAATAAGATAAGTGCTGTATTTGATCTATTACAGAGGCAAAGTGAAAAATATAAAGAACATCTTCTTCCTGGTTATACGCACTTGCAATTGGCCATGCCCTCTTCCTTCGGTTTATGGTTTGGCGCTTATGCGGAAAGTCTGACCGATGATCTGGTTACTGTAAAAGCCGCCTATGATATAGTGAACAGAAATCCATTGGGATCAGCAGCCGGTTATGGTTCATCCTTTCCAATCGACCGAACCATGACAACTGAGCTTTTGGGTTTTGAAGGGTTGAATCATAATGTCGTCTATGCCCAAATGGGCAGAGGAAAATCTGAAAGGATCGTTGCACAGGCCCTGGCTAACCTGGCAGATACACTAGCAAAGCTGAGTATGGATGCAACTTTTTTTCTGAATCAAAATTTTGGATTCATCAGCTTTCCTGAAGAACTGACCACGGGCAGCAGCATTATGCCACATAAAAAAAATCCGGATGTTTTCGAATTGATCCGGGCTCATTGCAATAAGATACGGGCTCTGCCCAATGAGATAAGCATGATGACCACCAACCTGCCCTCCGGCTACCACAGAGATCTTCAGTTATTAAAAGAAAATCTTTTTCCTGCTTTTCAAACGCTTGGTGATTGCCTGGAGATGATGGTACTGATGCTTTCAACTATTTCGGTGAAAGAAAATATTCTGGAAGACGAAAAATATAAATTCCTTTTTAGTGTGGAGGAAGTGAACAAATTGGTTAATGCTGGTATGCCTTTCCGCGATGCCTATAAAAAAGTGGGGAAAGATATCGACGAGGGTAATTTCAAGTATAGCACCAATATCCGGCATACCCATGAAGGAAGCATTGGTAATTTATGTACGGCCGACATAAAAAAACAATGGGAAAGGATCTTTAATTCTTTCCCATTTGAAAAAGTTAATAAGGCCATTGAAGCCCTTCTGTCCTGATCACATGCCGTATTTATCTACCAGGTAAACCAATGCGGCCATATTCACAGCCCCAAGTAATAATTCTCTTTTATTTACATTCTCGAATACATCACTTCTTGCATGGTGTATGTCAAAATATCTTTGTGAGTCTGGTGTAAGTCCGGCCATCGGCGTATTAAATGCTTTTCCCAGTGGACCGATATCGGAACCACCTCCACCTCTTTTAAATTCTGTAGCTCCATAAGGAGAGAGCAGGGGCTGCCAGCTCATGAATTTTACGAATTTCTCATCGGATGCAGTAAGCCCAAAGCCTCTTGGAGTAAATCCTCCTTCATCACTTTCAAGTGCGAAAATAGATTTCTCCCCTTTTTGACCAACGATCTCTGCGTATTTATCACCACCGCGGCCGCCATTTTCTTCATTGGCGAAAAGTACAATACGAATAGTATGTTTTGGTTTGTATCCTAATGCTTTGAATACACGAAGGATCTCCAATGATTGCACGCAACCTGCGCCATCATCATGGGCACCTTCTCCGGGATCCCAACTATCCAGGTGACCTCCTATCGTGATCACTTCATTTGGAAATTCAGAGCCGGTTAATTCAGCGATCACATTATGCCCGATCGTATCGGGCAGCATATGCGCATTGCTGCTCAGACTAACAGTAATATTTCCCTTTGCTATTTGTTCACTCATCCAGTCGGCATCCTGTATTCCTATGGCTATTGCAGGGATTTTTTTCAAAGCAGAATCATATCTCATAGCACCTGTATGCGGATTATTTCCAACTGCATGAGTCATACTCCTTATCAGCACACCTACCGCTCCATATTTAGAAGCAGCATTCGCACCTCCACCCCGGTATTTCACTGCATCACTATATGCCTGAAAAGTTGGAACCAGTTCATTCTTGAATTTATAATTGAAGAAAACGATCTTGCCCATGGCCTCCTCTTTTCTTTTGTCCAGTTCGTCGAATGAGCCAACCATCATCACTGGCGCAGTCAGAAGATTTCCTCCTGTTCCCTGAGAGTTTCCCAGTGCCAGAACGTCAAGTTCCCTGCTTCCATTGCTGGCTTTAGCAGTCACTTTATCCTTTCCTCCCCTTACCCAATGTGGCACAATACATTCCTGCAGCCAGGCTTTATCAGGACCGATATCCTGCATTATTTTCAAACCCCATTTTTCTGCTTTCACCATATTGGGAGAACCCGATACACGTCCACCTACCTCCTTGGTCAGCTGATGAAGGTAATCGTAGGCTTTTCCATTATTAAGAATATCATATGCCAATGAACGTATGAAAATAGAATCTTCTTTTTGTGACATCAGCATTCCGGAGATCAGCAATAAAGGCAGTAACAAAAATGATTTACGCATTTGGAAGAATTTGCTTTAAAGTTAAATGAAACTAAAAAACTTGGACAAAATATTGAGATAAGCGGTAAACCAATGCCGGGCAAAACTGTTACCTTAGACAACTGAACAGAACTTTACATGAAAATTGGAATTGTTTGTTATCCCACATTCGGCGGATCGGGAGTATTGGCCACTGAATTGGGAAAAGCCCTGGCTCAAAAAGGGCATGATGTGCACTTTATCACCTATCAGCAGCCGGTAAGATTAAATGGGTTTATTCCGAATATATTTTATCATGAGGTGCAGGTCCCCACATATCCTCTCTTCGATTTTCCACCATACGAAACAGCACTTGCCTCCACCATGGTGGATGTGATCAAGAATAATCACCTGGATCTGCTTCATGTACATTATGCCATTCCGCACGCCTCTGCTGCCTATA
>JAYTXP010000305.1:0-12179 GCA_043742885.1 Chitinophagaceae bacterium
TATATTCGCTACGGAACGAACATGATTATCTGTTGCGGTCTCTACAAGAATGGCTACACCATGGGGACCATAACCTTCATAAAGGATCTCATCATAATTCTCCATCTCCTTACCCATTGAGCGTTTGATCGCTGCCTCCACACGATCTTTTGGCATGTTCACGCTCTTGGCATTTTGCATGCAGCGGCGAAGTGCAGGATTTATATCAGGATCCGGACCACCCGCTTTTACCGCAATAGCGATCTCCTTACCGATACGGCTGAATTGCTTGGCCATACGGTCCCATCGGGCGAACATGGTTGATTTGCGTACTTCGAATATACGTCCCATAAGAAAGTTTAGGGTTGAGAGTTGAGGGTTTAGAGTTTAGCCTGCCTGCCGGAAGGGGGTCGCGAAAATAAACAAAAAAAACCGCTTCACCTTTCGATGAAGCGGTTTGAATATAACGAGTTGATTTATTCAAAATCAGAAGCCTTGGGCAATATCTCACCCGGCGATCTCAATTTACTCCTGCTTCTGCTGTAAGCAAAATAAACAACAAGTCCCACAGCCATCCAAATGAAGGCCACTTTAAGTGTCTTCTGGTCGAGGCCTACAATCATAGCCAAGCAAATAAGCGCTCCCAATGTGGAAACAACTGGTACCAGGGGTGCACGGAACGGACGCTCAAGATTTGGGGATTTGACACGAAGAATCCAAACACCAATACTTACCAATACGAAAGCGAACAGGGTTCCAAAACTGGTCAGGTCACCTGCCACACTACCGGGAACGAAGGCTGCGAACGCCCCTACAAATACAAAAAGTATCATATTGGATTTATAAGGCGTTTTGTATTTAGGATGCAATTTGCCAAATGCCTTAGGTATCAAACCATCATTGCTCATGGTATAGAAGATACGGCTTTGCCCCATCAACATGACTAGAATTACAGAGGAGAATCCGGCGAGGATCGCCACCGTAACTGCTTTTGCCAGCCATCCATATCCATGCATGTAAGTGCTGATCGCATAGGCAACAGAAGCTTCTTTTCCTTTTTCAGGATCAACAAAATCTCTCCAATTCGCTACGCCGGTGAGTACATATCCGAACAAAATATAAAGAACCGTGCAGATCATCAGCGATCCTAATATTCCCTTCCACATGTCTCTTTTTGGATTAATGGCTTCCTGCGCCGCCGTACTTACGGCGTCAAATCCAATGAAAGCGAAGAATACAATGCCCGCACCCCCCAACACACCTCCCCATCCATGTTTGTTCCATCCACTGTATTCTGTCAGCACTTTACCTGCACTGTCCAGTACCGGAGGAGTTCCTGCAGGAATCAGGTAAGGCGTATGATTTTCAGGTCTGATGAACTGCCATCCAATGGCTATGAAAAGTAGTACAATGGCCACTTTGATAAATACAATAATTGAATTCACAAATGCTGATTCCTGTGTTCCCCGGATCAGCAATAAAGTCAATATCAAAAGAATGACCAGTGCCGGTGCATTCATAAGACCAGCATGATGTACTCCTAACTTATCAGTGAAACTTTCAAAAGGAGAGTGACACCATTCATAGGGAATGGCCCCTCCTAATAACTTGTTTAAATATTCACTCCATGCAATGGAAACGGTGGCGGCACCCAGTGCGTATTCCATGATCAGGGCCCAACCGATGATCCAGGCGACCAGTTCGCCCATTGTAACATATGAATAAGCATAGGCAGAACCTGCAATAGGAATCATCGACGCGAACTCTGCATAACAAAGACCGGCGAAGGCGCAACCAATGGCTGCAACAATAAATGATAATGTTACCGCAGGTCCGGCTGCTTCACCAGCTGCCGCAGCAGTACGTACAAACAGGCCCGCACCAATAATGGCTCCAATACCTAATGCGATCAGATGACCAGCAGTAAGGGTGCGTTTCAATCCTTTTTCGGAATTTTCTGCATGGGCCAGCATGGCCTCCAGCGATTTTCTCCTGAATAGACTCATAAATAGTTGGTTGTCGTTAAGTACTAAAATTAGAGTTCCTAAAATAGTGAATAATTCATAGCAGGGCTTAAATCTTTTATAGGTGGATAATAGGGCTGTCAAAAGTTTCAGAGATGGGTATTTTTACCGATTTTCGGCATTCATTAGCCCAACACGAAGCTTACCATGACAAAGAATAACCGCCTTACCTTATATATAATGCTTTCGATGGTACTGGGTATCATCGTTGGATATTTTATAAACCAGAATGCTTCCCCTGAATTCATTAAAGATTTTGGCCCTAAGATCAAACTGCTGACCATCATTTTTCTAAGGCTCGTTCAAATGATCATTGCCCCTCTGGTTTTTGCTACCCTGGTAGTTGGTATTGCCAAATTGGGAGATCTGAAAACAGTTGGCAGGGTAGGTGGCAAGGCCATGCTCTGGTTTGTTTCCGCATCATTGATTAGTCTTTTCCTGGGATTGTTATTAGTGACCATTACCAAACCGGGTGTTGGTATTAATCTCGGGAATACAGATGCGGAAGGAGTAAAGGACCTGATGAATAAGGGGAGCGAATTCTCACTTGCAAAATTTATTGAGCATGTTTTCCCACGCAGTATTTTTGAATCCATGGCCAGCAATGAGATTCTTCAACTGGTGGTCTTTTCTATTTTCTTTGGGGTGGCATTGACCCATATTGGTAAAAAGGGAGAACCGGTTATCAAAGCACTAGATGCGGTTGCACATGTAATGCTGAAAATGGTTGGTTATATAATGAATCTTGCCCCGCTGGGTGTGTTCGGTGCCATGTGCGCCGTGATCGCATCAAAAGGATTGGGCATTTTAAAAACCTATGCTTATTATATCGGATCATTTTATGTTGGCCTTTTTATTCTATGGGCCATTTTATTATTGGTAGGTTATATCATCCTTCGTAATCGCTTACCTGTATTATTAAAAAGGATATCTAATCCAATGGCTATTGCGTTCAGCACAGCCAGCAGTGAGGCCGTGCTTCCAAAATTGATCGAAGAGATGGAAAGGTTTGGATGTAAAGACAAGATCGTTTCGTTCGTATTGCCCTTAGGATATTCTTTTAATCTGGATGGAAGTATGATGTATATGACATTTGCCAGCATGTTTATCGCGCAGGCTTATAATGTTACCTATGTCACACAAGATGTGAGCATGCAGATCACCATGCTATTGGTATTCATGCTCACTAGTAAAGGAATTGCAGGCGTGCCCAGGGCTTCCCTGGTAGTAGTGTTGGCAACCTGTGGTATGTTTAAAATTCCGCCTGAAGGCATAGGACTTATATTGGCCATCGATGTATTCTGCGATATGGGTCGTACCATGACCAATGTTCTAGGTAATGCCCTGGCCACTGCCGCAGTCAGCAAATGGGAAGGGGCACTGGAACATCCACCACATCCTCATCATACTGATCATTCAATTGAACATAATTAATCCGCACTCATGTATACTCTTTTCAACTGGGCCCAATTATTACAGCCTCAATTTTATGTAGAGAATGGTGGCCTCTGGCTATTGATGTTTGTTGTGTTCGCTGAAACCGGATTGTTCGTTGGTTTTTTTCTTCCTGGAGATTCACTGTTGTTTGTCGCCGGCATCTTCGCGCATAAAATGGAGAATGGAGAACCCGGACTGGCGCATCAGTTTCTGAAATTATTCGGACTGGGAGGAATACAAAATGAATTTGTTGATCTGTTCGTACTGCTTGGATTGATATCTCTTGCGGGCATTTTAGGAAATATGGTGGGTTACTGGACTGGACATAAAGTGGGACCTGCCATGTTTAAATGGCGGGACCGGTTTCTATTCAAAAAAAGATATTTACACGAGGCCCATGATTTCTATGAGAAGCATGGAGCACTTGCTGTGGTAGGAGCCCGTTTCCTTCCATTCATCCGCACATTCGCGCCTATTGTAGCGGGTATTGTAGAAATGGACAGGAAGAAATTTTATTTCTTCAATGTATTAGGATGTGTGGCCTGGGTCTTTACCATGTTGTTCTCCGGATATTTTTTGCAAAAATGGATACTTCAACAATTTGGTTTTGATTTGAAAGATCACCTGGAGCTTATTGTATTGGGTATTGTATTGGTGACTACTGCGCCGGTGATCATTAAACTTGCCTTTCCTAAGAAAAAAAATCCAACACCACCTTCTGTAAATCCTTAATATGGATCAGAATCAAAAACATTCTCTTTTTAATATTGTAGTCATCGTATCGGCGCTGGGATATTTTGTAGATATCTATGACCTGCTGTTATTCACTATTGTGAAAAAAGACAGTATGCTTGGGGTAGGTGCTACTCCTGCCACCATGATTGTAGATAGTACGCATGTGATCAATTACCAGATGATCGGACTTTTATTAGGAGGAATAATCTGGGGGGTCCTGGGTGATAAAAAAGGAAGATTATCTGTATTGTTTGGTTCCATCATTTTATATTCTATTGCCAATTTTCTTACTGCCTATGTTCATACGGTAGAACAATATTCATGGGCAAGGTTCACTGCGGGACTTGGACTTGCCGGAGAATTAGGTGCAGGCATCACGCTGGTCAGCGAATTTATGCCAAAAAATAAAAGAGGAATTGGCATTTCACTGGTTGCGGGTATAGGTTTAAGTGGAGCGGTGGCTGCTTATTTCACTTACCAAGCCACAAAAGATTGGCGCCTCTGTTACCAGATCGGTGGAGGATTGGGTATTGTATTATTGTTGTTACGTATCAGTGTGTCCGAATCAGGTATGTTCAAACAATTAAAAGGAAAGAATGTATCGAGAGGGAATTTCTTTATGTTCTTCACCAATGCCAGGCGATTTAAAAAATATATGCTGGCCATCCTGATCGGACTACCTACCTGGTATGTGATAGGGATACTGGTGAATCAGAGTGATAAATTTGCTGAAAAACTTTACGGGGAGAATCATATTGATTCAGGCCGTTCCATCATGTTTGCCTATGCGGCCATTGCAATGGGGGATATTGCGGTGGGATTTGTTTGCCAGTATTTCAAGAGCAGGAAAAAGGGGTTGCTGCTCTATTATATTTTCTGCATTTTATCATTGATCCTTTTCTTCAGCGGATGGAATAATAGTGATGGCAGAATGTATACTGTTTGTTTCATGCTGGGTTTCAGTACAGGTTTCTGGGCCATATTTGTCACGATGGGAGCCGAACAGTTTGGAACCAATCTCCGAGCCACTGCGGCCACTACCATTCCAAATATGGTAAGAGGGGCCCTTCCATTAATTAATCTTCTATTCCTGAATGTATTTCAAAAATCATGGCAATGGAGTTTGATAGAAAGTGGTATAGTGACAGGTATTATTGTAATGACTGTAACGCTGATCGCATTTTATTTTACTGAAGAAACTTATCATAAGGATCTTGATTACCTTGAATCAGAAGAGATCCTGCCTTAATTTCATCCCTTGCCCAAATTCCTCATCATACGATTCTCTTCTATTGGCGATATAGTATTGACCAGTCCCGTTATCCGTTGTCTGAAGCAACAGGTGCCTGATGCGGAAGTGCATTTCCTGGTGAAATCTCAGTTCCTTCCGGTAGTACAACATAATCCTTATATAGATAAAGTACAGGTATTAGCACATAGCTGGGAGCTGATGATCGAAGAACTTAAGACAGAAAAATACGATTATATCATCGACCTGCATCATAACAGCAAAACGCTTAGAGTTAAATCAGCGTTGAAGGTTAAATCATTTTCTTTTTATAAACTGAATATTCAAAAATACCTGCTCACTGCTTTTAAAATCAACCTGCTTCCAAAAATTCATATTGTTGACCGCTATATGGATACCCTGAAAAGTTTTGGAGTAAAGAATGATGGCAAGGGACTTGATTATTTCATTTCTCCCGCAGAGGAGACAGGACGAAAAGATATTCCTGCCTCTCATACCGCAGGTTATTATGCATTGGTGATCGGCGCGGCGCATGGAACAAAAAAATGGCCCTTGCATAAATGGAAAGCATTTTGTGAGCAGGTCAATCATCCCGTGATCTTATTGGGAGGCAAAGAAGATGTAAAAGCAGGAGAGGAGATAGCTTCTGTTGATCCTATTAAAGTGTATAATGCCTGTGGTAAATTCAGTCTGAATGAAAGCGCGGACCTGGTGAATAAAGCGAAACTGGTGATCAGTCATGATACCGGGCTGATGCATATCGCTGCCGCGTATAAAAAATCTGTTATTTCAATTTGGGGAAATACAATTCCCGGTTTTGGAATGACGCCTTATTATGGAAATGCGATGGTGCCCCAGCAGCAGATAGAGGTGAAGGGGCTCTGGTGCAGGCCCTGCTCCAAGATCGGTTATGATAAATGTCCGCTGGGCCACTTTAAGTGTATGGAACGTATACAGGTTGAACAATTGCTGGATAGGGTGAAAAATTATTAATTATTAATTAATAATCAATAATAAATAATTGAAATTTCTTCTATTCATATTAACACTACAACTCTTCCTCAAAACCACTCATGCTCAAATAGCAATCGATTCCGCCTGGATAAACGATATAAGAATTACCATCGATCATGATCCTGCCGCGAAAGGCAAAAACATCATCTGTTTTTACGCGCTTCCCAATGGAAACTCAACAGAGTGGACCATGGGAAAGAAAATGGAGCAAGGTGATAACTGGCATTTTGATATTCAGCATATCCGCGCGCAAACAGAATTTATTCGATCTCATTTAAAGAGAAAGAATTTCGTGGTGGTTTACCTGGAAAATAAAATGAAAAGTTGGCCTGCATGGAAGCAACAGCATACTGATTTCAATAAAATGTTGCCCTTTTTGGTGGATTCAATTTCCATGGCATTGGGAGGAAAACATCGCACTGTTTATCTCAATGGACATAGCGGGGGAGGCAGCCTGATCTTTGGATACCTGGCGGGGGTACAAAGCATTCCTTCTTATGTAAAAAGGATCAGTTTTATTGATTCGGATTATGGATATGACAGCAGTTACTATCCCAAACTCTCCAGTTGGTTGAAAGAAAGAAATAAGGTGCTTACAGTATTCGCCTATAACGATAGTGTGGCCTTATATAATGGCAAGCCGTTGGTTTCGGCTATGGGGGGAACCTGGTACCGGTCGAGGTTAATGCTATCTCACCTGGAAAATAACTGGTCCTTTCATCATAGTGAAACAGATAGCATGCTGATTCATATCAGTGATAATAAAAAGATGCATTTTTATTTAAAGAAAAATATCGACCGGGGCATTTATCATACTCAACAGGTAGAGCTGAATGGATTTATTCATTCTATTTTCTGCGGAACAAAAATGGAGAACAGCGAGTACGAATACTATAAGTCACGCGCTTACTCCGGTTTTATAAAATAGAAGGGGGTCAGAGGTCCTGAAACAATACAGGGTATTGTCTTCGTATTTTACTCTGCTGATTATTATTGAGCTTGTCAAATGGCGAACTGTATTTTGAAACACAATATTCCCTTAATGCTTTTTGTTGCCCATCTTTTATTGCTTCTGTTGTGGCATGAATGATAGTGGGCAACACATCTCCCACTCGCTGAAACTGGATCTGATCATACATTTTACCGGTGCCCAGGTAACTTTTGAAAAGTCGTTGCTGGACTTCGTACGGAAGCCGGTCCAATGAAAGTGTATCCCGTCCCATAAAGACCTGACCATTCTTATCTACTGAAACAGATAGAATTTTTTGCTGGGGCAGGGGGTTAAGTCCAAGCAATAGAAATGCAAACAGCCAAACTTTCATTTTCAACATTTATATCTTCTAAAATACAAAAACCCCACCACTCTAATTCAGGTCGCTTAATTCAAGCCAGCGAAGTTCTTTTTCATCCAGCAGCTTTTCCAGTTCCAGTACACGAACTGATAATTGTTGTAATTCTTCGAAGGGAAGATTGCCGTAGGCCATTTTTTCTGCAATTCTTTTTTTCTCCGCGGTCAGGGCGGGAATATCTTTTTCCAGCATTTCAAATTCCCGCTTTTCTTTAAATGAAAATTGCCTTTTAGGATGTTTTTTAATTTCCGGTTCCGGTACCATTTCTTTTTTGGATGATTCCAAAGGTTTACTGTCGGGCGATTCATCCACTGTAGCACGGTATTGCGAGTAAGTGCCGGGATAATCCCTGATCACCCCATCACCTTCGAAAATAAACATATGATCTATCAGCCGGTCCATAAAATAGCGGTCGTGCGAAATAATGATCAGGCAACCCGGAAATTCACTGAGGAAATTCTCAAGCACCCCCAATGTAGGAAGATCAAGGTCATTGGTAGGTTCATCCAGTACCAGGAAATTAGGATTGCGGAAAAGTATGGAGAGCAGATGCAATCTTTTCTTTTCACCACCACTGAGTTTGCTGATAAAAGTATATTGCTTATCGGGTGTGAACAGGAACAATTCCAGGAACTGTGCGGCGGTAAGAGATCCTCCATTTGCTAAAGGAAAATGCTCAGCGATATTCTTTACAAATTCGATCACACGCATATCGCCTTTTACTTGCAGTCCCTGCTGGGAATAATTTCCAAAGATCACCGTATCTCCGATATTGACCTTTCCGCTATCGGGCTGTTCCAGTCCCTGTAATAAATTGATGAAGGTGGATTTTCCCGCCCCATTTTTTCCTATGATACCGATCCTTTCTCCTTTCTTGAAAGTATAGTCAAACCCTTTAAGCAATACCTTATCACCATAACTTTTATAAACCTTCTTCATCTCTGCGATCTTCCCACCCAGGCGGCTCATTTTCACCTGCAGTTGCATATCCTCTTCACCGATCTGTTGTTTGGCTTTTTTCTCTACCTCGTAAAAGTTATCCTGGCGACTCTTGCTCTTGGTAGTTCGAGCTTTGGGTTGCTTGCGCATCCATTCCAGTTCTTTGCGATAAGTATTCCGGGCTTTATCAATACTGGCAGTTTCGCTTTCAATGCGAGCCGCTTTTTTCTCCAGGTAATTCGCATAATCGCCTTTGTACACATGGATCTCATCGCTATTCATGTCCCATATTTCTGTGCAAACCGTATCGAGGAAATAACGATCGTGGGTCACCAGGATCAGGGTCACATTTTCTTTATCGAGATAATATTCCAGCCATTCCACCATAGAGAGGTCGAGGTGGTTGGTAGGTTCATCCATGATCAGCAGTACATGTTTGTGCTCAAAACCAATATCAATGAGCGTACGAGCCAGGGCCACTCTTTTTCTTTGTCCGCCGCTTAATGTACCCGTTATCTGGTCCAGGTTATGAATATTTAGTTTGCCCAGCACCTGTTTTACTTTAGAGTCGAAATCCCAGGCATTGAGGTCATCCATTTCACCCAGGGCTTTTGTGAGCATTTCATGATCTTCTTTTTCGCTGGCCAGTTCAAATGCCCGGATAGCATTCATCACAGGGTGGTTATGATAAAAAATATTATCCAGAATGCTTTTATCTTCATTGAACACTGGTTCCTGTTCAAACAATACCACATCCACATCTTTATTTATCCAGACCTTGCCATCATCGGCGGTCTCTTTTCCTTCCAGTATTCTGAGTAAGGTGGTTTTGCCGGAACCATTGCGGGCCACCAGCGCGATCTTATCGCCTTCTTCGATGTTGAATGAGATTTTGGAGAACAGGGGCTGAATACCATAACTTTTGGTAAGTCCCTCTACGGAAACGTAATGCATGAGGCGAAGATAGTTATTTGAGGGAAGAGAGAAGGTTGAGCAGTTGAGGGGTTGAGTGGTTGAGGCCTGCCTGCCGGTAAGCAGGGGTGAATAAGTGAATAAGTGAATGGTCAATAGGTTGTGTATGATGAACTGATGATCTGCATGTACTTTGGATATGCTTGTCTATGGGTTGTCTATTGAGCTGCTCCGGATTGACCTTGGATTTGCTTCAGGTAAAGGTCAGCAGAAGGTCAGGTGAACATCAGGTAAAGGTCAGGAGAAGGGTAATACAAGATTTTTGAAATAGGGGGCGGGGCATCTTAAATAACTGAGCAGATTTTGTAGAGCAAATATCTTACCTAATTTATTATTTGGAAAATGCGAGGCGATTTCTCCACGCGGATAATAATTATGGAGGATTGTTGGAGGCAAGGGTGTATTCCTATGTGCAGACCAATATACTATAAACGACCCATCCCGCAGAGTGATATAAAAATACAATTTTTTTAAGCGAGGCGAGCGAAGACAAGGAGTGTGCAAAACCGAATGTTGGGAATTGTCATCAGCTATCCCCTGATATGTTAGTCATTTCCGATTTGATAAATTCTAGCAGTAATAATTGGAAGATTTGCTGTAAACCATTCAGGAAGTTCGTTGTGAGCAACGGCTGAAACACATTTCCCTTTTTTTATTACAGCCAAACCAATATGCTCTATGCCCGAAGTGTCAACAAGTGTTACTGAGTCAAAAATGTCAAAGTATTTATCTAGCTTTTCTAAATTGCCAAAGAAATTTGAGGACAAGGTTAGTGGGTCTACATAATGTCCGCCTTCTTTAGTTCTTCCAATAACACGAGTTTCTGAAAGTGCTACGTCTGTTAAGCCAAAAAAAATCAGGTGTATCCTATACCCAGATTCCATAAACCTTTGTGGTATACCCCAGGTAGCATCATTTGTAAAGTGACCTTCGTAGGCAAAGTCGCTATTGTCTTTCAAGGATGATTCTACTAAATTGTCGAATGTATTCTCAACAACTTCCGCAGCAAGTTTTTTACATTCCTTATGCGACTTTATACCATTTAGCCAAAACTCGCTTCTTTTTTGCATAAAAAGTTTATCGCCATCAAAAATTGAACGCCTTAAGTGACTAGGAATATAATCAGGACCTACCGATGATTTACCGGCACCATTGGACCCGGTTAGGATGTAAAGAAGCGGCATCTTACTTTTCAAATGAGAAGTGAAAACGATTCCTTAAATGGGTTGCCTCCATTGAAGTTAATTCACGAACTACATCTATTTCTCTTGAAGAGTGCACGACAGTTATTAATTTAATACTTCCATTGGGGTATTCAAGGTAACATTGATTGGTTGCCAACTCCTTAACATTAATCATAAATGGCAGCCCACTTCGAAGCTTTTGCTCCCGAAGTTTCTTTACTGCAATAGTACCTTTCCTACTAGTATTTTTAACTGTGGACATAAACCAAATTTACGAAAAAAGCATCAATTTTCCAACGAAAAAATTACCAAGCCTCGACCTAGATAAATGTCTCATTCGATAACATCTGTCGCTTTTTGCTGTGCTGCACAATGCCCTCTATGAGCGTTTACGGGCTAACGGCAAAACCGGAAAACAGGCCTTGGTGGCAGTAATGAACAAACTTTTAAAACAGGTATTTGCAGTGGTAAAAAGCAATAGTTTGTATCAGCCTAATTAATGTTCAGCTAAACCATAAAAAAGTAAGATTTTTTTTTGGTTTTTTACACAGTTCATGTTGGCAGTTCGCCTTTCTGGCTCACAAAAAAAAGCATGACCACATAATAAAATACAAATATTGCTGTCTCTATACCAGCTATAACAAACATTGCCTAATATGGTCAAAGGAAAGGATAAGGCCGTTTATGATTTTTATTCCGTTTTTGGGTATTCCATTTTTATATATCTTATTTGTTACAAGTTGTAAAAATAGAAACCAGTATTTGGGCAATTCCAACTATAATTGTTACAAAAATGGCGATTGTGGCTAACAATTTCGCCTCTTTCGAGGATTTGTATGCAAAGCGAAGTTCTTGATAGTCTTGGAATGCCTGATGTGCATTGCCCATTATTAATGCCTTAGAGTTATCATGCGGAGATAAAAATGATTCACTTTGTTCACCATTTTGCCATATGAAATCTTTAACTCTATGATAAACAGAATTGTCCACATAAAAATTTTCATAAAACCAAAGATGGAAATAGATTTGTTGCTCTGTATTTAAAGCAATATTTTTTGATTGCAAATGCGCTATTAGTTGGTTATATGTTACACCAGTATTCAAATTGTCAACGCCATATTTTAAGGCAATTGTATAAATGTTATCATCTGTCATAAAATGGTTATTGTTAAACGAAATGCTATTTAAGGTGACTGCTAACGTGAGTTTGTGAAAATACTCTCGTTGTTTCCTAAATATACACAAGATGTTAATAGCGTCAAAAGCTGCATACAATTTGCTTAATATCCTGCATGAA
>JAYTXP010000306.1:0-4340 GCA_043742885.1 Chitinophagaceae bacterium
CAGTTTTAGGTTTGGAGATTCGGACAACGATTAAAAATTTGAAATAAAAAATGTTTGATTTCAGACTGCAAGTATTTGTTTCGGTTGCTCGACGTTTGAGCTTTACCAAAGCGGGTGAGGAGCTTTTTATTACCCAACCAGCGATCACCAAACATATTCAGGAACTGGAACGACATTTTAAACAAAAGCTGTTTGAAAGAAAAGGCAACAAGATCATTTTGACTGCCGCTGGAAAGTTATTATTTAGTCATGCTGAAAAACTCTTTTTGATATACCGGAATATTGAATTAGATATGAACGATCTTGCAAAAAGACACCGGGGTAGAATCAGGATCGGAGCAAGCACAACGGTAGCGCAATATGTTATTCCCCCCGTTTTGGCTTCTTTTCATCAGAAATATAATGAGGTAAAGATTTCATTAATCAGTAATAACACGGAAGAGATTGAAAAATCCTTATTGCGGGGAGAAATTGAACTCGGTATCATTGAAGGATATTCAAAAAACAAATCAATTCACTATGTACCGTTCTTAAAAGATGAAATTGTTTTAGTGGCTAGTATACTTCATCCGATGTCGAACGAAAAATTTATTCGACCCGAGGATCTGAAAAAAATACCAATCCTGTTGCGGGAGTCCGGATCAGGAACGCTGGAAGTGATTACGCACGCACTTAAAAAAGTTGATTTAAAATTATCTGATCTGGAAATCGAAATGCAGCTAAACAGTACAGAGAGTATAAAATCCTATCTTCTTCACAGCCCTTCTATGGCCTTTGTTTCAATTCATGCGGTCCTAAGTGAACTGGAACACCATGAATGCCGGATTATTGGTATAAAGGGCTTGAGTATTGAACGTCCCTTTCACTTTATTACGACGCATGGCGCACAGGAGTCGCTGACCGAGCTGTTTATGCGTTTCGCAATTCACTATAACTTTAAGTTATCTTAGATAACAAATGATGATTTGCTTTTAGCAGTCTTTCCCATGACCTTTGTTTTGTGATTCAATCATGATTATGGAACAAATACAAAGTATGGAAAGGAGCAGTAAATTTCTTGACCGCAATATCACGACCAGACAACTTATCTTTATCGTGTTGCTGTTTCTATGCCTGACTCCTTGGATAACCCCACCCGTTGCCCTATTTCTGGGCCTTATCGTAGCGCAATTCATAGGTCATCCCTTCCTTCATCTCAATCAAAAAGCGACCCATTTGTTATTGCAGGTGTCTGTAGTAGGTTTAGGGTTTGGCATGAATGTTCATAGCGCGTTAAAAGCGGGTAAGCAGGGTATTTTGTTTACAATCATTTCCATTTTTGGAACCCTCATCCTTGGGGTCCTTTTGGGGAAAATATTCAGGATTGACAAAAAAACATCCTTACTTGTTTCAAGTGGAACAGCCATTTGCGGAGGAAGTGCGATTGCTGCCATATCACCGGTCATCCACGCAGAGGAAAAACAAATTTCCGTAGCGCTGGGCACGGTATTCATATTGAATTCTATTGCGCTGTTTATTTTCCCCGTCATTGGTCACTATTTTAATTTAAATGAAACACAGTTCGGTCTCTGGTGCGCCATCGCCATTCATGATACAAGTTCCGTAGTTGGAGCAGCTGCAAAATACGGTCCCCATGCACTCGAAGTGGCAACCACCGTTAAACTGGCTCGGGCCCTTTGGATCATTCCTGTAGCAATCGGAGCTTCTTTTGTGTTTCGAAATAAAACAACAAAAATTAAGATTCCCTATTTCATCGGTTTTTTTATTCTCGCAATGATTGTCAATACATATGTTCCGGCAATCGCACCGTTGGCGCCATTCTTTGTAAACGTTGCTAAAACCGGGTTAACGCTTACATTGTTTTTAATTGGCGCCGGCCTTTCCCGGAAAGTTTTAAAAGCGGTTGGAATAAAGCCTTTGCTACAGGGCATCATATTATGGGTGGTCATTTCAATTGCCGCTTTTTATACCGTGTACACATTGGTCTAAAAAATAAAATATATTATAATGGAAAAGAATATTGCCTTAGAAAACCGGAAGACCTACTGGATCGAACGGGATATCGTTTTAAATGTCGGGTTTTCAGAAAGTATCAAGAGAGGAATGATCAGTATTTTCCTTCCATGGACTGTAGCGTTCATCAATCCTTTGTTATTAATCGCCATGGCACCGGTCATGTTTTACCTTTTTGTTAGTGCGCTAACCCATTTTTGTTTTATCAGATATGCCTGGCATCATTATATAGAACACCACAAGGATCCAGCAATTTGTGATTTTGCCATTGATCTGCAGATTCCAGTTAAAACCATATAAAATGAAAGCGCATTGGTTTCCTGTTGTTCTGTTGCTGGTGATCATTACAGTAGTTATCGAAGATGGTATACACGGATACCAAAGAAATAAGGTAATGGAAAAGTCATTTTCAGCTTATCTGGCTACCGAGCCGGTAGATACCGTTTGGCGCGGTGATAATAAATATCAGATTCCAACGTATAGCGTTGAAGGGAGACTTGAATGGTATGGTCGCGAGTTGATTGCCAATACCGCTTACTATCTGGGGCCTAAAGGCACTGTATCCCATATAACCAACGGAATGAATTGTCAGAATTGCCATATGGACGGAGGTACCGTACCTTTTGGTAATAATTTCGGAAAAGTGTACGCTACCTATCCGCAGTTCAGACCGCGAAATAATGGTATCCAATCCATCTACGACCGGATCAACGACTGTCTGGTCAGGAGCCTGAATGGTAAGCCGATGGATAGTTCAAGCCATGAAATGCGCGCAATGTATGCTTATATAAAGTGGCTGGGATCCGATGTGCCGAAAGGCGACGCTGAAGGAGGAACCAGTATTCTTAAATTGAAATATCTCAACAGAGCGGCAGATCCGCGATCAGGCAAAAAGATTTATATCTCCAGTTGCCAATCTTGTCACGGCGACAGGGGACAAGGTCAGGAAAATAGCACTGGCACAGGATTTACATATCCTCCTTTATGGGGTATAAATAGTTATAATGATGGAGCAGGCCTTTACCGCCTCAGTAGTTTTGCCGGATTTGTAAAAGACAATATGCCATTCGGCACAGAATATCACAATCCGAAACTAACCGACGAAGAAGCCTGGGACCTAGCAGCCTTCGTGAATAGTCAGCCACGACCTCATATGGATCAAAGTCAGGACTGGAAGAACATTAGCAAAAAACCCGTTGATTTTCCGTTGGGACCGTACGCAGATACATTTTCTGAATTACAACATAAATATGGTCCCTTCGGACCGATCAGTCAGGCCAAAAAGCGAAATAAGCAAACCATTTAAATCAGGAATTTTAAAAAAGATAATCATGCAAAAATTCAAGCTCGCCTTTATTAGTTTTTTATTGATAACAACGATTGCTAATGCTCAGACAACAGATGATGCACTAGCCAGAAATAGTTTATTCACCGGTGCAAAATCTACATTAAAAGTGTATCATGCCATTTATCAGTTGGATAACAACGATCCGAAGATTATCGAAAAAGCTATCCGGAATATCAATAATGCATTAACGGATCCGAGACTAGCGGGAAAAGTTCAGATTGAACTGGTCGCTTTTGGTGGCGGAACCGATGCGTATATGAAAGGTGGAAAATATGAAGATGATCTAAAGTCACTCGTTCAAAAAGGAGTAATTGCTTCCCAATGCAATAATACTTTGAAAGAAAGGAAGATTACCCGTGACCAGTTATATGATTTCATTGCTATCGTTCCCAGTGGTAATGGAGAACTGATCATACGTCAGGCGGAGGGGTGGTCGGTGATCAAACCCTAAAGGATAAATACCAAAAGCAATTTTACACCTTCAGTACAAATTTCAAATTCTTACAATGAAACGGATCCTAATTTCAATAACTATTATCATGATATCGAATAGTATGTTCGCTCAGGACCACCAGTTTGACCCTCCGTGGAATACACCGCCGCAAAGTAAGGTCATGTTTACCGTTGCAGGGATTGATAATGTGCCCGACCTGTTCGGAGATATCAATAACCCCCAATTGGTGATATTTTTCGCCGGTAACCAGTTTATGTGCATCGATGATTTAATCTCCGCGTTTAAAAAAGAATATCCTGCATACCAGAGAATATTTGCAGAGACTTTACCACCAGGTATACTGGCAAAACAAATTGAAGGAGGGTCAATCACGATTGGAAATATGCGAATAACTCTACTGCCGGATGTATATACGGCCGGTAAAAGCCGGATTGAACAAATGCCTGAATATTTCAGTGACACCATGACCTATGCGTTTAATAAACTGGCGATCATGGTATCCACCGGTAACCCGAAGAGAATTAT
>JAYTXP010000307.1:0-15953 GCA_043742885.1 Chitinophagaceae bacterium
GGTGATCGGAACAAATAATATTGATAGTTGTGCCAGGGTATGTCATAGCCCCACGGCTATTGGTATGCAGCGAACTTTTGGAACAGGGGCGGCCACTAATTCTGTGATTGATTTGAATTATACTAATTGTATGATGGTCATTGGAGCAAATCCTACGGATGCCCACCCGGTAACCGGAGCCAAGATGAGGCAGGCGGCCATGCAGGGCAAAAAGCTGATTATTATCGATCCGAGAAAAACAGAGCTGGTAAAATATGCGGACCATCATCTTCAGTTAAGACCTGGAACTAATGTGGCATTGCTGAATATGATGCTTTATTATATTGTGAAGGAAGGTTTGGAAGATGAAGAATTTATTGCAACAAGAACAGAGGGGTATGAGGATTTCAAAAAAGATATTCTGGCTCTTAATATGGATGAATTGGAAAAGCTTACTGGTGTTGATAGAGAACAGGTAAGAGCTGCAGCCATTGAATATGCAACTGCTGCGAATGCCATGTCATTTCATGGATTGGGTGTTACCGAACATTCGCAGGGAACATTTACCGTAATGCTGATCGCGGATCTGGCAATGATCACAGGTAATATTGGAAGAAGAGGGGTGGGGGTTAATCCACTGCGCGGACAAAACAATGTGCAGGGCGCAGCAGATATGGGATGCCAGCCTTACCAGGGAGCGGGATATCTGGATGTAACGGATCCGGTCAATCATAAAAAATATGAAGAATTCTATGGCGTAAAACTTCCGATACATGCCGGATTGAAAATTCCGGAGATGTATGATGCCGCACTGAATAATAAATTAAAAGCCATCTGGGTGATAGGAGAGGATATGGCGCAAACAGATCCCAATACCCATCATGTACTGGCAGCACTTGATAAATTGGAATTATTTGTAGTGCAGGAATTATTTATGACAGAGACGGCGAAGCTGGCAACAGTCATCTTGCCTGGCTCTTCATTTTTAGAGAAAAGCGGCACATTTACCAATGGAGAAAGAAGAATACAAAGAGTGAATGCGGTGGTGGATCCTATTGAGGGTACAAAACCTGATGGGCAGATCATTGCAGACATCATGAACCGCATGGGTTTTGCCGAACCTGATTATGATCCCGCATTACTGTTAGAAGAAATTTCACGCATCGTTCCATTTTTTGCCGGAGTGAAATGGGATGAATTAGGAGAAAATGGAAAACAATGGCCGGTTCGGTTAGATGGCTCAGATACGGAGATTTTACATATTGATCAGTTTGCCCGGGGGAAAGGAAAATTTCAATACAAAGACTTTCGCGAAAGCGAAGAGATCATACAAAATGGAAAAGACTATCCCTTAATAATTACTACCAATCGCGAACTGGAGCATTACAATTGCGGAGCGATGACACGACGTACCCGTAATGCGCAGATCATTACGGAAGATGTATTGCTGATATGCGATGAAGATGCCAAAAAACATTTTATCAGTGATGGCGATATGGTCTGTGTTGAATCTGCCCGTGGCAAAGTGGATATTCGTGCCCGCATCACCGATGAAGTAAAACCAGGCATTCTTTCCAGCACGTTCCATTTTCCGGAGATCATGCTGAATAATATTACTTCTTCTGTTTCTGATTCTGAAGCCATGTGCCCGGAGTATAAGGTGGTGGCGTGTCGCATACGTAAATCGAAAGGGAAATATAAGGGTTGAGCGCTTCGCTGTTGAGAACCCCAGCCCCTGCCTGCCGACGGCAAGCCTAACAGCCAATGCACCCCCAGCCCCTAAAGGGGAGTTTTGATTAGTGTAGCAATGAAAAATGTTTTTCCAATTTAGAAATGGATCGACATGATTAAAAATTCCAAACCTCCCGCGTAAACGAATTATCCTCCCCTTTAGGGGCCAGGGGGCTGCTGTTCCTCAACCCCTCAACCTTCTCAACTTCATTCTCTTCCCTGATTTCCCTCATATCCAGAGTTTTGACTTCCCGCTACTTTCACATTCCAAATAGTCAAAACGTACAGAAATGGACACAGCGTCAACCCCCCTTGTACAAGACAAAGCGATCCCTATAGCAAGTCAGTATTCCATCATGGATGGAAATGAAGCGGCCGCTTATATTGCCTACAAAACATCAGAAGTCTGCGCGATCTACCCGATCACCCCTTCCTCTACGATGGGAGAATGGGCGGATGAGTGGAGCAGCGACGAAAAGACAAACATCTTCGGCGAAGTGCCGAAAATAATTGAAATGCAAAGTGAAGCAGGTGCCGCTGGTGCCATTCACGGTGCTTTATTAGGTGGGGCCCTGGCTTCCACTTTTACCTGTTCACAGGGATTATTACTGATGATCCCGAACATGTATAAGATCGCCGGTGAACTTACCCCAACAGTATTTCATATCGCGGCCCGGGCACTGGCCACACACGCGCTTTCCATTTTTGGAGATCATAGTGATGTGATGGCTGCACGCACCACTGGCTTCGCGCAATTGTTTGGAAGCAATCCACAACAAGCTATGGATATGGCGCTGATCGCTACTGCTTCTACGCTTCGTTCAAAAATACCTTTCCTGAATATTTTTGATGGATTCCGAACTTCTCATGAACTGAATAAAATAAATGTGATCCCGGATGACATTATCCGAGCACTAATAGATGAGCAGGCAGTGAATGAACATCGTCATCGTTCGCTGAATCCGGAGCATCCATTTATTCGCGGTACGGCGCAAAATCCGGATGTATTCTTCCAGAGCCGCGAGGCCTGCAATAAATATTATAAAGCGGTTCCGGGTATCGTTTCCGAGACCATGGAAAAATTTGAACAACTTACCGGACGATCTTATAAATTATTTGATTATTACGGCCATCCGGAAGCAGAGAAGATCATTATCATCATGGGCTCCGGTTATGGTCCGGTACATGAAGTGGTCGATCATCTGAATAAAACAGGAGAGAGAGTAGGATATGTGGTTGTTCACCTTTTCCGTCCATTCTCAGTAAGTCATTTTATAAGTGCCATTCCTGCTACTGTTAAAAAAATAGCCGTACTGGATCGAAGTAAAGAACCAGGTGCCATCGGCGAAGCACTTTATATGGATGTGATCGCTTCCATGCAAACACAATGGCATTATGAAATGCCTTTGATCATAGGGGGCCGATACGGACTAGCTTCTAAAGAATTTAATCCGGGCATGGCCCTGGCCGTATTTGATGAACTGGATAAAATACATCCTAAACACCAGTTCACTATTGGTATTGAAGATGATGTTACGCATATGAGTCTTGATTGGGATAAAAATTTTACACTCGAAGCACAACACCATTTCCGCGGTCAGTTCTTTGGATTAGGTGCCGATGGAACAGTGAGCGCGAATAAGAATACGATCAAGATCATTGGTGATGTAACAGCAGATAATGTGCAGGGGTATTTTGTTTACGATTCTAAAAAATCAGGATCATTAACAGTTTCTCATTTGCGTTTCAGCCACCATCCTATTCGTTCAACTTACCTGGTAGGTTCAGCCAATTTTATTGCCTGTCACCATTTTAATTACCTGGAAAAATATGATGTATTAAAAGATGCAGAAATAGGAGCCACCTTCCTTTTGAATATGCCTTATTCAGAAAATGAAGTATGGGATCATTTGCCAACGAAGATCCAGTCTGAGATCGTTTCAAAAGAATTAAAATTCTATGTGATCAATGCGAGCAAGGTGGCACGGGAGACCGGTATGGGTTCACGAATCAACTCTATTCTTCAAACCTGCTTTTTTGCTATTTCCAATGCAATGCCTAAAGAAGAGGCCATTGAGTATATAAGAAAGGCCATCAAAAAATCGTATGGTCATAAGGGTGAAGAAGTAGTGAAGAAGAATTATGCAGCGGTTGCTATGGCGCTGGAATTTCTTCATCTCGTAGATTATTCTCACTATCGTATTCAGGATAAAGAAGAGGTGCTTCTTATTAGCAAGGATGCCCCTGATTTCGTACAGGATGTATTGGGCAAGATCATCTCAGGCGAAGGGGATGATCTACCTGTTAGTGCTTTCCCTGTGGATGGAGCCTATCCAACCGGCACTACCAAATGGGAGAAAAGAAATATTGCTGAGCAGGTGCCTGTATGGGATCCTGTATTATGTTCACAGTGTGGAAAATGTTATTTTGTTTGTCCTCACGCTGCTATTCGCGTAAAAGTTTATGATCGCGAATTCCTGGAGGAAGCGCCATCTTTCTTAAAGCATACAGATCCGATCGGGAAAGAATTTTATAAAGATAAAGAGGCCTATACTTTACAGGTGGCCGTAGAAGATTGCACCGGATGTAAACTTTGCACCGAGGTTTGTCCTATAGAAAGCAAATCTGAACCTGGTCATAAGGCTATTGATATGAAAGATATCATTCCGTTGAAAGAAGCGGAAATTACGAACTGGGATTTCTTTCTTTCTCTTCCGGATATTGACAGAAGTCGTGTGAACAAGAGTACAGTAAAAGGTTCTCAGTTACTGGAGCCATTGTTTGAATTTTCCGGAGCATGCAGCGGATGTGGTGAAACACCTTACCTGAAATTGCTGACCCAATTATTTGGAGATCGCATGATCACAGCGAATGCAACAGGTTGTTCTTCTATATTCGGAGGTAATCTTCCTTCCACACCATGGACCACCAACTCAGAAGGTCATGGTCCGGCCTGGGCAAATTCACTTTTTGAAGATAATGCTGAATTTGGATTGGGTCTTAAACTGGCTACAGATAAAAAAAGAGAAATTGCTATTCGCCTGCTGAAACTGTTGCGGGAGGAAGTGGGTGCTGAACTGGCAGATTCTATTCTTGCAAATGCAGAAAATACAGAGGCAGAATTGATAAAGCAGCGGAAGTATGTAAATGAACTGAAGAAAAGATTAAGAGAGATCAGAAGAGAAGATTCATTCCGTCTTTATATGGTGGCTGATTTTCTTGAGAAAAAATCTATGTGGATCGTAGGTGGAGATGGCTGGGCTTATGATATTGGATTTGGCGGACTTGATCATGTACTTAGTACTGGTGAGAATGTGAATATTCTGGTAATGGATACCGAAGTGTATAGTAATACCGGCGGACAAAAATCAAAAGCTTCTCCGATTGGGGCGAGCGCGAAGTTCTCAGTAAAAGGAAAGACCACGGGTAAAAAGGATCTGGCCATGCAGGCCATTGCCCATGGTACTGCTTATGTAGCACAGATCGCTATGGGAGCAAATGATGTACATGCATTGAAGACCATTCTTGAAGCGGAAGCATATCCTGGCCCTTCAATTGTGATCGCATACAGCCATTGCATTGCGCATGGATATGATATGTGTCATGGATTAGATCAGCAGGACCTTGCGGTGAAGACGGGTTACTGGCCATTGTTCCGTTATAATCCAACAAAAGGAAAAGGCCAGCGATTTACGCTTGATAGCAAACAACCAAGTGTAGCGCTGGATGAATTCTTATATCACGAGAATCGATTTGCTACCATCAAGAACAATTATCCTGAAAAAGCAGCAGGCTTCCTGGATGCCGCCAATGCAGGAATATTGCGCAGATGGGAAACAATCGAAGCTCTTAAGTCTCTATAGGGGTATAGACGCAAAGGGAAAGGGGGCCGAATTATTTGGCCCCTGCTTCCCTTAAATTACCCAATTCTTTAATCCAAAAAAATGATACCAGAAACAATCACCGACTTCGTAACAAGTCAGACCTGTGCCACCATCTGTTGTGTGGGTTCACATTCCAAAGATCCTTATTGTTTTAGTGCTTTTTTTATGTTTGATCAGCAGGAAGCTTCGATCTATTTCAAAACATCTCCCTCTTCTTTCCACGCCGATCTGCTTAATGATAATCATTTTGTTTCCGGAACGGTTCATCCTGATAAATTAGATCCTTTACAGATCAAAGGTTTGCAATTCAGGGGTGTGGCCGTGGGTTCAAATCATCCTCTAAGCAGAAGAGCAGGTATTGCTTATTCTTCTAAATTCCCAATGGCTAATTCTATGCCCGGCGAGATCTGGACTATTCGCCTCTGTCATATTAAGATGACAGATAATTCGCAGTCGTTTGGAGAGAAAATAATTTGGACAAGGGCAGAGGAGAAATTAGTTAATAGTTTTTAGTTAGGAGTTAGGAGTGGGTGAATACGTGAATAGGTCAATAGGTGAATGTCAAAAGGTGAATAAGTGAATAGGTGAATGAGTGAATATGCTTTTTAATTTGGGTAGTCGCTCAACAGCTCAACCTCTCAACTCCTCAACCTCCTCAACTTGTATTAATTTCGCTGTAAAATGCCTCAGCACTGGCGTCTCCTCCATTATCTTAAGCCCTTTTATTTCCTTTCTTTTTTCAAACACTTCAATGATCACTTCAGAAACATAATCAATATGACTCTGTGTGTATACACGACGAGGAATGGCCAAGCGAACAAGTTCCATCATAGCAGGAATTAATTTTCCTTCTTCATCGTATTTTCCAAACATAAGTGAACCGATCTCTACTCCACGAATACCTCCATGTAAGTAAAGAGCACCAACAAGAGCCTGTCCGGGATATTGATCGAATGGAATATGTGGAAGGAATTGTTTGGCATCGATATATACTGCATGACCACCACCGGGTTGCATGACAGGTACACCTGCCGCCACTAATTTTTCGGTGAGATATTCTATACTGCGGATCCTATATTCAAGATAATGTTCGTCAAGGATTTCTTCTAATCCTATGGCAATGGCTTCCAGATCACGACCCGCTAATCCACCATAGGTAGGAAAGCCTTCGGTAATGATTAGCAGATTCCGACAAGCTTGCGCCAGATCGGGATCATTCATCGCGAGAAATCCTCCAATATTGGCGAAAGCATCTTTTTTCGCGCTCATGGTACAACCATCAGCGTAAGAGAAAATTTCCTGTGCGATCTTTTTTACAGAAAGGTTTTCATATCCTTTCTCACGCAGTTTTATAAAATAACTGTTCTCTGCAAAGCGACAGGCATCAATGAAAAGCGGTACCTGATATTTTTTGCAAATAGCCGAGCAGGTTCGAATATTCTCCATGCTCACTGGTTGTCCGCCACCTGAATTATTGGTGATAGTGATGATCACCATAGGAATATTTTCTTTTCCTATTTCGATGATCTTTTTTTCAAGTGCTATCGTATCCATATTCCCTTTGAAGGGAGCTGGAATAGTTGGGTGTTTCCCTTCTTCACAGATCAGATCAATACCAGTGGCACCTGAATACTCTATATTGGCGCGGGTAGTATCGAATAAGGTATTGCTTATAAAGAATTTTTCTTTTCCACCAGTCACAGAGAAAAGAATTTTTTCAGAGGCCCTTCCCTGGTGCGTGGGAATGATAAATTCCATGCCAGTAATATTTTTTACCGCGGCTTCAAAGCGGTAAAAACTAGGACTGCCTGCATAGGATTCATCTCCCTGCATAATACCGGCCCATTGCGCTCCACTCATGGCGGAAGTGCCACTATCAGTTAGCAGATCGATTAGCACATCTTTGGAATGAATCAGGAATGGATTATAGAACGCCTTGCTTAATATTTCTTTTCTTTCTTCCGGCGTATTGAAATAAATGGGTTCAACGGATTTTATTCGGAAAGGTTCAATAATGGTTTTCATCTTGATGATTTTAATTGCACCATTGTTCCGGTCCTGGGATAGTGATTATCCCGAAACCGTTACATTGGAAACAAACAATGAAAAAAATTGAAAAAATGGCTTGAGTAAAAGGGGATCTTCAGGTTGGTCGCTGGATGATATTTTTAAAAATGAGGGAGTTCATCTATATAAATGTAAGGAGGTTAGAGATTTGGATTTATGATTTTTATCAGTAGGTTGGTTGAGAGGGTTGAGCTGTTGAAGCTTACGCTCGTTGAGCTGTTGAGTGAACATGCTTAATATTTTGGGTGTTCGCTCAACAGCTCAACCTCTCAATAGCTCAACTCTCGTAATAAGGTACCTCATCATTATTCACCTTCGTCTCCTGGTTCCAATAGGCCAATGTTATGATATGTCCATCTTTTGTTTTTAATAAACGACCAAAAATAGCATTGATTGGATTGAAAGTATAATCAGTAACACCCAGGGTAAAAGTTTCAGGAGTGGCAGGCGGTTCTGGAACTGTTTCAACTATTTCACCTTCTGATGGCTTGGGAGCGGGAGCCACCTTTGGCGGAGGGGAAAGAACCATCTCCACCGTAAAACCATTGAATTCCAGAATATCTTTTAGGAACGCCGCGCGATCCGGCTTCAGATTCTTTTCCACGATGCCGCATTTAACGCCATTGAGTTCTTCAAATTCATGATTCTTATTGATAGCCATGATTATTTTTTTTATGCGACCAGCGAATAGATATGATCATATAGCCAGCTGAACATGCCCAGTAAAATAATAGACAGCGCGCAAATTATCATGGCCCATTTCACTGTAATATTCACATGGATCTTTTGAATAGGCTGATCATTCTTATCTATGAACATGGTTCTTACCAGCTTCAGATAATAGTAAAGCGAAATAACCATATTCAATCCCGCTATAATAATGAGCCAGTAATTACCTGTAGATGCTCCTGCTGTCAGCAAAAATAATTTTCCAAAGAAACCTGCTGTAGGTGGAATACCCGCCAAAGAAAATAACGATAAAGCCATTATCCAGCCTAAGAATGGATTGGTGGCATAGAGTCCTTTATAATCATCCATGTTTTCCTTACCTGTGTTTTCGGCGATCACATCAGCTACACCAAAGGCGGCCAGATTGGAAAAAACATAGACCAGAATGAAAAATATCACGGCTGTCATACCTCCCGCATTATTGCTGCTGATACCTACCAAAATAAAACCTACCTGCGCAATTGAAGAAAAGGCAAGGAATCGTTTGATATTATTTTGGCGCATCGCGAAGAGATTGCCGATAACCATGGTGATGATCGACAAAATGAATATGAGATTATACCAGGTTGTGTGCAATGGCTGGAAGACCTTGTATAATATGGTCATGAAAATAAAAGCAATAGCACCTTTAGACACTACAGAAAGAAAGGAAGTAACTGCCACCGGTGATCCCTGGTAAACATCAGCTGTCCAGAGGTGAAAAGGAACAATTGATAATTTGAATGCGAAGGCGGTAAACAGGAATACAAATCCCATGATCTGCAAAGCCGATCCATCCAGTAAAGCGGGCAATGCTGAAAAACTCAGCGTGCCTGTGGATCCATAAACCAATGATATCCCAAATAATAAAATACCTGAAGAAAATGCAGAGGAAAGGATCATTTTCATTGCCGCCTCAGATGATATTCGTTTATGTAAGTCGAAATTGGCCATGGCAGCAACAGGAATAGTTGCCAGTTCCAGTGCAAGATAAAATATCAGCAAATTGCCGCTTGACAGCAGGAAGAACATACCCAATAGGGCACTTAATAATAATAAAAAGAATTCAGCAAGGTGCTCGGTTCTTTTCAGCCATTCGGTACATAACAGCGATATCAGATAAACAGCCAGGCTAAGAATGCTTTTTTGCATGATGATCAACGGAGTTACGTTGAACATATTGCCGAATAGATTACCGGAACAATTACAAGCGAAATGGGATAAGAAATTTACCAGCAACAGAAACTGAATCACTGGAAGCAGGGTGCTGTTCTTCATACCCTTTCCAATCTTCACAAAAAGAAGGAAAAAGATGATGATGGTAACCACCAGCTCAGATCGCATCAGGTATATATAATCAGGTATCATTTTTTTAGGTCAATAAGTGAATAAGTGAATAGGTCAATGGTGAATGCGCTCCATAATTATTTTAGCTGGTCCGCTTAACAATTCGTTCAACCAATAAGGCACTATGCCTATCGCTAATATTCCCGCCAGTAATACAATGGCCGCCAGTTTCTCGTTCCATTTCGCATCTCCCAACGAAAGATGTTCAGTTCTTATTGGTCCCATAGCAGTTTGTCCCACAGCCCTTAAAATATAAACTGCCGTTACTACTATTGATGCGCAGGCCAGCAAGGTGGCGATACGATGAAATGTATCTGCATTCTCCCAGCTTCCCACAAATACGGTCATCTCCGCCACAAATCCGCTCAGTCCCGGCAACCCTAAAGAACATAAGCCCACAATGAATAATATAGTAGCAATGAAAGGTATTACTTTAAGCAATCCGCCCATTTCACTGGTCATTCTTGTATGGGTGCGGTCGTAGATCATGCCGATCACGGCGAAGAAAAGGGCCGTCATCAAACCATGTGATACCATTTGCATTAATGCACCGGTGATAGCCGTTTGTGTAAGCATACCAATACCGAGTAAGCTGAATCCTACGTGACTCACTGAAGAATAGGCGTTGATATATTTTAGATCCTTCTGCATCATGGTGGCGAAGGCGCCATAGATAATAGCAATGGCAGAAAGCACGATTATTATGTTTGCGTATTCTTTGGCTCCTTCAGGCAGCAGATAAGTGGCTACGCGAAGACAACCATAACCACCCAGTTTCATAGAGATACCTGCAAGAAACATGGAACCGGCCGTAGGGGCGGAAGAGTGACCATCGGGTACCCAGGTATGCAAAGGAAATAGCGCGGTGAATACCCCGAAACCCAGGAATAAAAATGGGAAGATGATATGTTGCAAACGACCACCAATTACGGTCTTCGATAATTGCTGAATATCGAATGTGTGACCGGCATTATAATAAAGTATCAGCATACCAACCAGAATCAGTGCAGAACCACCCATCAGCATCAGGGCCAGTTTATTGGCGCTGTATTCTTTTTTACCAGAACCCCATACTCCGATCAGCAGGTAGTTAGGGATAACTGAAATCTCAAGAAAGAAGAACATCACAAAAAGATCAAGCGAAATAAAGAAGCCATAAGCCCCTAGCGCCAGAAGTATCAGCAGAAAATAAAACTCACGGGTCATTTTTTCTATGTTCCAGCTCACGAGCACACCGGCTACAACCACAAAAGAGGTAAGCATGATCATGGCAACAGATATACCATCTACTCCAATATGATAATGTATATTCAGGGAAGTTAATAAAGTGTAATTCTGTTCGAACAGCATCTGGGTAGCGTTGCCTGCATTTCTTTCCGCCATGAAAGCGAAATAAAGTGCCAGCGCCAATCCAATTTGTATCAATGATCCGAGTAGGGAGATGATACGTATCAGCTGTCTGCTGGAACTGAGTAATACTCCGGCAGCGGTGAGCAAAGGGATTAATATTATGATGTGTAAGTTCATGTCAATTGCTATTTCCAAACATAAATAAACAGGGCCGCGATCAACACTGCACTAATCAGGAACCAGATCGCATACAGCTGTACTTTTCCAGATTGGAATTTTTTGATCTTCTCCGAAACAAAAACGGTACTATTTCCCGCAAGATTCACCATACCATCTACCAGATTGCGATCGATCCAGGCAGCGGGACGGCCCACCAGGTTGAACAATATTTTCTTTGTAACAAACAGATAGACTTCGTCGATATAAAACTTATGATAAGCCACTTTATAAATTCCGCTCAAGGCATTGGCAAATTGCTGTGGTTTGTTATTTTCTTTTTTATACATCCACATAGCCATCAAAATACCCGCCAATCCCATAGCCACCGGGGCCAGGGAAAACTGCGGATCAAAATGAGATTCAAGAGGCAGACCATCACTGCTTACAAAATGGCCGAAGGGAATAAAGCCCGCGCCAACTGCGCCTGCCGCCAGTAATAAAAGAGGAAGCATCATTGCAAATCCGCCTTCACCCTTATGATGATCATTGTGCAGGGTAGCAGGTTTGTTCCAGAAGATCATAAAATAAAGACGGAACATATAGAATGCAGTAAGTCCTGAAGTAATTAAAGCGATATAATAAATGGCAGGGTTATTTTGATAGGCTGCCAGCAAGATCTCTTCTTTACTAAAGAAACCAGCGAAAGGAGGAACACCTGCAATGGCAAGACAAGCCAGGAGAAAACAGATATGTGTGATAGGTAAATATTTTCTTAATCCCCCCATATCCTTCATTTCATTACTGTGGATATAGTGGATCACCGCGCCTGCACCAAGAAAGAGCAGGGCCTTGAACATTGCGTGTGTAAACAAGTGGAACATAGAAGCAGTGAAACCAAGTCCGCCTTCACCACCATATTTTGAAACGCCGAGGGCGAACATCATGAATCCGATCTGCGACATAGTGGAATAGGCCAAAACTCTTTTAATATCTGTTTGCGTGCAGGCAATGATCGCAGCGATCAAAGCAGAAACAGCGCCCACCCAGCCCACAACTTCTAATACTACTGGAGTGGAAATAGACATGATAGGAAATATTCTTGCTACCAGGAAAACACCAGCCACTACCATGGTTGCAGCATGTATCAATGCAGATACAGGAGTAGGACCTTCCATTGCATCAGGTAACCAGATATGAAGAGGGAACATGGCACTTTTACCTGCACCACCCATGAATACTAAAACGGCTCCCCATGTAAGTGCAGACACACCAAGAAATGAATGGGTGGCGGCTGAATGCAACTGAGTGGAGTTAGGATCTTTAAGAATATCAATCATTGAGATAGAGCCATTCGAATCACTATAAAAATCAAGGGCACCTGAAAAATAAGAAAGTATTAGTATGCCAATCAGAAAACCAAGATCAGCAAAGCGGGTCACTATAAATGCTTTTTTTGAAGCAGCTACCGCACTAGGTTTATCATAATAATAACCGATAAGCAGGAAGGATGAGACGCCTACTAATTCCCAGAATACATAGGTCTGAAAAATATTGGAAGCCAGAACCAATCCAAGCATAGAGAAAGTGAACAATTGAAGAAAAGCAAAATAAGTAGGGAAGCGTTCATCACCCTTCATATAACCCAGACTGTAAATATGCACCATCAGTGAAATGAAACTGACCACCAAGATCATCATGGCCGATATGGGATCGAGTAAAGCACCCATATTTATAGAAAGACCATTGGCGAATGCCAGCCAGGTATAATTAAATGGAACCAGTTTTGGATAATGGCCGGAATAAGTTGTAAAATATCCCCAGGCTATATATAGCGACAAAAGGGTAGAGGCCAGCATCAGAGCGGTAGCCAAAAGTCCTGCGCCCTTGCCAAAGTATTTTCTTCCGAATATACCAAGCAGAACAAAACCTGCCAGAGGCAGCAAAGGGATCCAAACTATCAACGATAAATTACTCATTGATCAAAATTTCATTTCTTCTGCGCTCTCTACATCGATGGACCTGTGTGAACGATAGAGATTGATGATGATGGCAATGGCCACGGCGGCCTCAGCGGCAGCAATGGCAATGATGAATACAGTAAAAAACAATCCATCCATCTGGTTCGGCCAGAGATATTTGTTGAACGCAATAAAATTCAGGTTGACGCTATTCAGGATCAGTTCAACGCTCATCAGCATTGTGATCAGATTACGACGGGTAAAGAATCCGTACACGCCTAAAAAGAAAAGGGTGGTGCTAATGAAAAGTATATGATAGAGTCCTGGTTGCATTTATTTAAATTCTTCTGTTTCCGGTTTTTGTCTGAGCGCAATAACAATACATCCTACCATAGCTGCCAGTAATAACATGGAGATCACTTCAAAGGGAAGGGCATAACCACCATCAGTGGTGCTAAGCATTTTCTCTCCTATCCTTCTTACGGTCAGTTGTTCAGCAGATCTTTCACTTCTTACAAAGCCATTCTGCCATATTTGCAAAAATGTAAAAGCGAAAGCGCAAAAAACAGCCAATGCGGAGAAAATGATTCTTCCCATTTTTGGAAGAGCCAGTTTATCGCCCGCCTGCTGAGTAAGGAAAATGGAAAATATGATCAGGACCACAATACCACCTACATAGACCACGATCTGCACTGCGGCTATAAATTGATAATTCATCCAGAAATATAATCCCGCTATACCTATCAATGTAAACAGCAGATAGATCGCCGCACGAAATATTTGCCGGGTCACCACAGACAAAAATCCGGAGCCCAGCGTCATGCCGGCCAGTAAGTAGAATATTATTGTAGATCCATCCATCATATACAAGTTTGGCGCTTCGCTGTTGAGCGCTTCGCTGTTGAGTTCTCAACCCTCTCAACTCCTCCACCTCTCAACTACTCAACTCCCTCCATAATCTTCGACCCCGGGTTATTCAACACCTTGGTTAACTCCGCCCTGTTAAAAACACTATGTTCAAAGGTCTGCGCCATAATGATCGCATCCGAAGGGCAAGACTCAATACAGAGATTACAAAGTGTGCAGAGCTCAAGATGATAAACCAGTTTATCGATTGCTTTTTTCTTTTTACCTTCTGGAGTAATATCAAATTTCGTTACCACTTTGATCGTACCATTCGGACAAGCCAGTTCACAGGCCGTGCAGCCGGTACATCGGTGTTCATTATTTTCATCATGAGGCATCACTACCTCTCCTTTAAATCTATCTGCCATTTTCAAGGTATCCCTGTTATCAGGATATTGCTCGGTAATGATCTCCTTATGATGAAAGAAATAATAACCAGTGCGTTTCATACCTGTTAGCAGGGATGAAACAGCGTTGGCTATATCTGATATGTATTTTTTAGCGCTCATAAAATATTAGAAATGCCATCCCATTATCGCCATTAACGTTACCAATAATAAATTCACCATACTAATTGGCAGCAGATATTTCCATTCCAGGTTCAGCAATTGGTCGATCCGCAAACGAGGGAAGGTCCACCTGAACCACATGATAAGAAATATGAGAAAAAATGTTTTTCCAAAGAACCAGATACTGGATGGAATATAATCCATCACGTGATTGAAACCTTCCCAGTTGCCAATATGAAAAGGCATCCATCCACCAAGAAACAAAGTTGCTCCAATCGCACAAACAATGAAAACGTTCACATACTCAGCAAGAAAGAACAACGCGAACTTCATTCCTGAATACTCTGTGTGAAAACCTGCGGTCAATTCCGACTCGGCTTCTGCCAGATCAAAAGGCGCACGGTTTGTTTCAGCAGTCACAGCGATTAGAAAAATAACGAAGGCAATGAATATAGGAATATGTCCTTTGAAGATCCACCAGCCATCTGCCTGCGCATGAATGATATCAGATACCTGCAGACTACCTGTCATAACGATCACAGCTAATACAGATAAGCCGGCTGATAATTCATAACTAACGATCTGCGCACCGCTTCTCATAGCGCCCATCAATGAATATTTATTATTGCTGGACCATCCTGCCATGAGTATACTAATAACAGACACGGATGAAATAGCGGATACATACAAAACACCAATGTTCAGATCCCATAATTGAAAACCTTTCGCAAAAGCAATCGGTGCCAGTAAAAGCATTGCCACGATCATTGCGATAAACGGCGCTACATTAAACATCACTTTATCTGCGCCCCATGGCGTCATTCCTTCTTTAAGCAGCAGTTTAAGCGTGTCGGCCAGTGATTGCAACATTCCTTTTGGCCCTACGCGATTCGGGCCCAATCTTATTTGTATCCAGGCAGAAACTTTTCTTTCCATGATCACCAATACCAAACCAAGAGCAGCAAACAGACCTATCACCGCCACTCCAGCTATCACCATCTCAATAGTGAGCGTGATGGTTGAATTGAAATGATCATTCAGCCAGAAGTGCAGTTGGTTCGCTATGTTTGAAAAGCTCCACATTTTTAAAAAGTTTAGCGCTACGCTGTTGAGGGCTTCGCGTTGAGCGCTGTGCTGTTGAGCCTCAACTTCCTCAACCTTCTCAACATTCTCAACCTCTCTCTCATCTGTCAATATCCGGTATTACCAGATCCAATGTTCCCATCATTGCTACCAGGTCGCCTAATTTAGATCCACGCGCAATATGATCGAGCACAGATAAATTCGAAAACCCGGGAGAACGAAATTTTATACGATAAGGAGTAGTACCGCCTTCGCTCACAATGTATACACCC
>JAYTXP010000308.1:0-2804 GCA_043742885.1 Chitinophagaceae bacterium
CAAAAAAGATGGGAAATTGAGCGTCGTAAAAAAGTTGTTAAGATTTAATTCAACCCTTTGCAGAACTGCTTGCCCTTCATTTACCGGCAAATCCAACTGATCAGAGGGAAGATAAGTATCATAGTCATCAAAAAATGTCTGATGAGAATTGCCAATATCTGTTTCAGTTGCTGATATTAAAAAGCAGCAGCAGGTTACAAGCAGAATTAATGTTTTGAGCATCAGAGAACGTATTAATTCATTTTCTAAGCATAAATATAGCATTTATGACAAAGACTTAAGGCCGCGAAGAGTACGATTTTGCTATTATTATTGTGTTAATACTAAAACGGCGCACATGGAAATATTCAAATAATGGTAATATCTTTTTTGACAATCATACTTAAAACGATACATCATTCTGATTTTTTGTATTTATTAGATTAAATACTACCCTGATCATCATTTTTTTTTCGTCTGGTTTACTTTCAGCAATCATTCGTGTGAACGCAACCAAAGCGTTATCCACTATTTTTTTAGGTCCCGTCACCTTTGTATAAAATGCCGTTTTTTCATGAACCCTTTAAGCAGAAAGGCAGCTATCGGTTTGTGGCCGTCGAAGGTCTGATAAATTACAGCCAGGGATCCCTGAAATGAATCATCCTTTTCATTTCCGAAAAGAGCGCTGCCTCCAAACTTATTCTTCAAGCTTTTAATAGCCTGCATTGCTGCTGAGCAGACAATCTGAAATATCCCCATTGGCGTGGTGGATTGTATCTCTAATACCTGGTGGTCATACTGATCAAGGATATCCAGTGCATAGGCGTAATAAGTTACTGTAAAATGTCAACCTGAAGTGGATCACTAAATTAGTATCTGAAGGGAGTGTTTCCGGAATATTCACTAATAAAAATTAGATCATGGGAACAAAACCTCAAAAGTCCACAACAGAAAACTTCCCAATGAACGCTACCTGAGGTGTGTCGATTTATCCGGACAGAGTAGTCTCTGAGGTTAATAAATGTGTTTTACTGTTGAACCAAGGTTGTCAGTTCAGAAGATATGCTTTGATCCGATGCCTTGGCAAACCGAATCAAAAAGATTCATGGGCAAAGCCCATTCCTTTTCTTCTTTCTTTTTTTGGTTCTTTTTTTCTTTAAACTTTCTTATTTCTATTTCGCTCCAAATATCTATAAACATTGAGTTATAGCGGTTTTAAATTTGATCCGTTGATACTAAATATGAATATATTTATTTTGCCGGAAACAAGCGGAAGCAGGCTCTGCTGAGGTGCAACCTGCCAGGAATATTTCCGGTATCGGGGCATGAAAAGTTCTTTGTCAGAAAGTTTTAAGGGTTCTTCGGTGTGCTCAGGTTTACCGATAATAAGATTCTGCGTTGTGATTTTTGCATACAGTTATAGCTTGTTTTCAAACGCGTTTGGTGATAAATAGCCAATCGAGGAATGCAATCTTTTGGGATTGTAATACATTTCAATAAACTCGAAATTTTTACTCCGGGAATCTTCTGCGTTCTCAAAAGTGCCACCTTTCCGCAACTCTGCTTTGAACCTGCTGACGAAAGATTCCATATACGCGTTATCCTACGGGTTATCAGCGTCGCTCATGCTTTGCAACATTTTGTGACCATTAACTATTTGCCGGAATTCAGTTCCCGCATACTGTCCACCACGATCAGAATGAATCAACAGCTCGGGTTTTATTTTCCTGTTGTTCGTTGCTTTTTTAAGAGAAGAGTTAACCAGCGATTCCCCCCATATGATCCTTCTGGTCCCAGCCAACAATTTTGCGGGAGAATAAATACATCCATACGGACAGATACTGGAAGCTGCCATCGATCATCGGGATATAGGTAATATCCCCGACCCATGCCATGTTTACAGCATCAGGTGCCGGTCTCTCCTTTAACAGGTTCGGGCTGATCGGGTAAGTATGGCGGCTATTGGTTGTTTTCGGAACGAACGACCTTGGCTGAATAGCTTTGAGTCCATTGCGGTGAAGTATCTTTCTGGCCTTATACTGGCTGAGTTTCACACCCTGGTTGCCACGCTCATCAACAATCCTTGTGATGCCGTAGCAGCGCTTATTTTGACGAAAAACATCCAGGACCTTTTCTTCCATTATTCTGTTTTTATCCGTGACCCGGTAGGTTTGATTTTTTTTCCAAGTGTAACAGCAACGTATTCCTCCGGTAGATGATATGAGAGCCTATACCCAGTGATTGGGCAACATCAGATACTGTTCTTCCCGATGCAGCGGATTGAAGGAAGGCTGGTCAAACGGGATTTAAAAAACAGCCTAAAACCCGATCGCTTTCAGGAACTCTGCTTTTTTTCTTTTAGCCACGTCAAGCATCACGCCGTTGCTGAGCACCACCTGCCCCCCTTCCCCGCGGATATATTTCTCCGCGAAGTTTTTATTGATGATACACGAGTGATGAATCCGAATAAAAGTTTCGGCCGGCAACATCTCTTCAAAATCTTTCATCGTCCGGCTAACGATGTATTTTTTGTTCCCTGTCAAATAGAAATACGTATAATTAACATTCGCCTCCAGGTAAATGATCTCATTCAACGGTACGAATTGCAGTCCGTCGCCCGTGGGGATGGCGATCCGCTGATGGGGATTTCTTTTGGCCAGCATATTTTCCAGCAACAAATCCAGTTGCTGATTGGTATGATGATGTTCCTTTTTTTCTCCAGCCCGAGCAACGGCCATCTTCAATTCCTCCACTTCAATGGGCTTCATCAAATAATCCAGCGCACTAAACCGAATTGCCTTAATCGCATAGTGATCGTAAGCCGT
>JAYTXP010000309.1:0-7494 GCA_043742885.1 Chitinophagaceae bacterium
CGTTGCTGATTTCCGGCACGATAAAGTAAAAGCGATCGCGGTTACTCCGTCTGGCGAAGTGGGTGTCCTCGGAGCGGTACCTGAGATCTTTAAGAAAAAAACGCTGACCAATTTCTTCCTGGCACTTCTGACTTTCTTCCTGATCAATGTGACCTGGATATTCTTCCGTGCCCCCGATTTTACTTCTGCCTGGCGAATGCTAACCTCTATGTTCTCTTATGTTCCAAATGGCGCCATGTTGCTGAGTACACTAAGCATGATAAAGATTGCTGTAATCCTTATCGGCGTAATCATCGCACATTGGTTCATGCGTGATACTAAAGTGCTTACCGTAGCAGAGAAAATGCCATGGTGGTTATTGGGAATTATCTGGTCGGTGATCGTGTTGCTGCTGGTGCTTTCACAGGAGAGTAGTAGTGCGTTTATCTATTTCCAATTCTAAGGAGGCTGCGAGCTTCGAGCCTCGAGCTATGAGCTTGTTTTGTAAACAATCTAGAAGATTGGTTATTATGGGCAGAACTTTAAGGGCTTATACTTTTCAGCTCACAGCTCATGGCTCGTGGCTCAGTAGTATGGGCTTATCATTAAATAAACCACCACCCCACTTACTGCAACATAAAACCAGATTGGCCATGTTATACGAGCCAGCTTTTTATGCTTTGCAAAATCGGCGGTGAGTCCGCGATAGGCGGTAAATAATATAAAAGGAAGTATGATACCGGCAAGTGGAATATGCGTGCCGAGTAAAATATAATAAATGATCCTTGCACTGCCGGCGGCGGATTTTTCTTCCTCACTGATCAGTCCATTATGATCTATATCGCCAAAACGGGTTTCTCCGGCAAAAAGATGATGACAGATATAACTAATCAGGAATAGAATGGAAAGAAACATGGCAAAAAGCATCAGGTTTCTATGTAATAAGAATTTCCCCCATTTCACAGCTATCAAGGCAAGAATAAGTAGAATAGCCACACCTGAATTGAGCATAGCATTAAGCGCTGCGAAATAATGAACATCAAAACCAAGGTTTACATTTAATTTAAATCTGCTTAGTAAAACGATGGCAGCAAATACGATCAAAGAGAAAGCAATGATCAGTACTCGGGCTTTCTTATCGTTGGGTTTCAAGGAGGCTTGCAGCATATTATTGTTTTTTACGCAAAATGAACATTAGTAATCCCACACCCAGTATGGCACAGAGAAAAACAATCGCGATAAGCATCAGTTTATCTGCAAAGAAGCTTTTTTCGTGTTTGCCTTTTTCCAGTGTCAACAGGATCATATCCTCAGAAAGTTGTCCAAGAGAAACAGTATCCAGTCCATGATAATAACCTCTTACATGCCGGCTGCTATCTATCAATATAAAATGATCGGTATGTGCGAAATTGGAATCAACCGCATTTCCGTCTTCAACCGGAATTTTTAATTCATGGATAATGAGATCATAGATCTGTTTTTTATCTCCCGTAAGTAACCACCATTGATCCGGATCGATCTGGTATTTATCGGCCCAATATTTCAGCCGGTCAACAGAATCTCTTTCAGGATCTATACTGAAGGAAATAAAACGAATGTATTTGTTGGTACGGTCCCCAACTTTTTGTCCGTTGTTCAATGATTCCGCCATGCGTTTCATGTTGCGGGTAAGTCCGGGACAAATAGTCGGGCAATGAGTAAAAAAGAAATCAGCGACAATGATCTTCCCTTTGAGGCTTTCCCAGGTAACGGTTTCTCCTTCCTGATTGGTAAGTTTAAAATCTTTGATCTGATGCCAGGCCGTGTCGGCTACCAATTTTCCTTTCTGTGTTACCATTACCACTGAGTCGGGAAGATAATGCCGGGGCATATGAATGGCATCATCTGTTTTTTCCTGAAACACAAAGAAGAAACTGAGGGGAAGCACAAGTGCCACGAGTATCGCAAGTAAGGCGGTCTTATTCAAAATGAATGATTGCTTTTTTACTAAATAAAAAAAACCATTGAACCGTCTGAAATTATGCAGAGGCGGTACAATGGTTTACTATCTGTGAAATGATATTACTCTTTGCCGCCTGTTCCGCCGGGTTTGATCTCCGCCGGCGCCGGCTTGCTGCCATGTTCTGCTGGCATGGTGCTCTCCCTGAAATGAGCATCGTAATTATTACGAAGTGTTTTATATGAATGCCCATCATAAATAAAAGCGGCGATAAACCATATAAAAAGCATCAGGGGGACTACGATGGTCATTATAAGATTTCTCACTTCGCTTCCCAGGTGCATAAAGATGGATACGATATAGTATGCTTTTGCAAGGGAAAGAATGGTCACGGTACCTTTTAAGGCCAGTTTCCTGAAACCATCAGGAAGCGCCAGCGCATACATCAGGTAACCGATTCCCAGCTCCACTACAGTAATGCCCAATAATACCCAGAACGTTCTCCAGATCTTTTTTACACTATCTTCTTCCGGCGCATGGTGAAAACTTACTTCCGGAGATATTTGATGTTCCATACTCATGTGAGTCGTTTATAAATTAAATTAGATAAAAGCAAAGGAATACGAATACCCATACCAGATCCACAAAGTGCCAGTAGAGACCCGCTTTTTCGATCATCAGATAATGGCCTTTCTTATCGAATGTGCCATTATAAGCCATGATCAGCATAATGATATTGATCAGCACCCCTGAGAACACGTGAAAACCGTGAAAGCCCGTGATACCGTAGAAATATCCGCCGAAAGCCACAGGACCAGGCGTTGTTACATGATGCCCGTTATAATTCACTCCTTCTACAATTGAACCCCATGGATTATGCCTCATGTTCTGACCCCAGAGTTCAACTTTACCATCTACCAGTACAGCGTGCTCACCGGTGATAAGGTGATGCCACTCCCATGCCTGGCAACCAAGGAAGGCTAGTCCACCGATGATCGTCCAGAACAAATATTTTATCACACCCAGGCGATTACCATGATGTCCTTCATGCACAGCCAATACCATGGTCACCGAACTCATGATCAGAATAAAGGTCATGAGACTCACAAACACCAAGGGCGCGCCACCATGAATACCCGGGGCCGAATCAAAAACATGGTTGGGGTTGGGCCAATAGTTCTGGCTGAAACGGATGGAGCCGTAAGAGATGAGAAAGGCACCGAAAGTGAATGCGTCACTCATCAGGAAATACCACATCATCAGTTTGCCGTACTCTACATTGAATGGGCTTTTACCTCCACTCCACCATTTAGTTTGTACTGTTGCAGTTGTTGACATAAATTATTAATTCCGATTAATTATTCTATTCTTCAATTAGCCGATGATCAAAAAGAAGATCAGCAGGTACACCCATAACAGGTCTACAAAATGCCAGTAGGCCGCTGCCACCTCAAGTGAAACAGAACTGTAAATCTTTGTCCGGCTTACATAAGCTTTAATAAAGATCACCAGCAGTGCGATTATTCCACCAAATACGTGAATGGCATGTAAACCAAAGATCACGTAAAGAAATTGGCCGGCACCACTACCCCGAAAAGTGATATTCTGCTTCCACAGATCCTGGAATCCCATCCATTGCAACGCGATGAACGCTATTCCGAGAAGCAGGGTTACTGCTACCAGCAACCGATATTTTTTCATTTCCCTTAGCCTGAAAGAACGTAAGGACCATTGAATCGTCAGGCTACTGATCAGTATCACCGCGGTGGAGAACCAAAACACCAATGGAATATCAATAGATATCCAGTTGGTCTGATTACTCTTTACGATGAAGGCGCTGGTCAATCCAGCAAACATCATCAGTATACTTCCAATGGCCACCCATAAGGTGAACTTATGAGGGTGTATCCTTTTATTCTGTTCTGTACTCACAATATCCATATCATTAATTAAAAGAAACTTATCAAACTTTACTCATAAGCATCGCCAGCAAGATCACCGGCAGATACATATAACTTCCAAACATTACTTTACGGGCCGAGCTCACATCCATTTTTCTATACAGGTTCACGCATCGGCTAACCATGAATACATTGGCCAGTATGATCAATACCACACTGATCTTACCTTTCATATCTTCAAAAGTGCAGATGCCCGTATAATATGGAGCAATAGTCACCGGCACCAGTATCAGCGAATAGGCAATGGTCTGTATCGCTGTGAACTTCGTTGGTCCTTCTTCCGCAGGCAGCAATTTGAAGCCTACAGAAGAATAATCTTTATGCGCTACCCATGCAATTGCCCAGAAATGCGGAAACTGCCAGAAGAATTGAAAAGCGAAAAGTATCCAGCCTCCCAATGCCAGGTCATTATTTCCCGCAGCCCATCCGATCAAACAAGGTAAGGCACCTGGTATAGCGCCAGCCAGCACCGCTATTGAATTGATTTTTTTCAATGGCGTGTAGATGAACGCGTAGAGAAATAAACTAAAAGCTGCCAGTCCTGCCATCAACCAGTTGAAAAAATATCCCATCATCAATACGCCTGCTACTCCTGTAATGATCGCAAAGGTCCAGCCTTCAGACACCGACATTCTTCCTGCCGCAATAGGCCTTGAAGAAGTTCTTTTCATCCGGGCGTCTGTATCTTTTTCAACCACCTGATTGATTGCATTGGCACTTCCTGTTACCAACATCCCACTTACAAAGAGCAGGAGTATCATTTTCCAGATATCTACATAGGCATCTGAACCGGGGGCCAGCAAAAAACTGATCACACTGCTGAACACCACCATGATACTCAGCGAAAGCTTTATCAACGATAAATAATCTTTTATCTTATTCATTCGCCTTCGCGTATTAAAAGAACAACACTATCCATTCTTCTCAACTTAATTATTCTCTCAAGCTCATTTTCACCTGCACTTCTTAGTGCTTACTTTCATCTGCACCCACTACTTCGGTTTGTGGAATGAAATCTCTTCCATCCTTACCATAATCATATGGCCAGCGATGTACTTCAGGGATCTCTCCTTCCCAGTTACCATGACCTGGCCGAATAGGGGTTGTCCACTCAAGAGTATTAGCACCCCATGGATTCTGGCTTCTCAGTTTCCTCCCTTTAAAAATAGAATAGAAGAAATTGAAGACGAACAATAACTGTGCGGCAAATACAATCATCGCAACCACTGTTACAAATTTATTTAGTTCTGTGAACTGATTGAAAGAAACCCAACTACTCTTATCAAGATAACGACGGGGAACACCTGCGAGACCTTCGTAGTGCATTGGCCAGAAAATAAGGTAAGCTCCTGCCAGGCTGATCCAGAAATGCACATATCCTAATGTATTATTTAAATATCGTCCGAACATTTTAGGGAACCAATGATATACTCCGGCAAACATACCGAACATGGATGCCACACCCATTACAATATGGAAGTGGGCCACCACGAATACGGTATCATGAAGATGAATATCGATCGTTGAGTTACCGAGGAAGATACCGGTAAGACCACCGGAAATGAACATGCTTACAAAACCGATAGCGAAGAGCATTCCTGGAGTGAAACGAATATTACCTCTCCATAATGTAGTCAGCCAGTTGAACACTTTGATGGCAGATGGTACTGCGATCAGCAGAGTGAGCAATACGAATACCGAACCAAGGAAAGGATTCAATCCGGTTACGAACATATGGTGCGCCCACACCAGGAAGGCAAGGATGGCGATCGAGAAGAGAGAACCCAGCATCGCCATATATCCGAAGATCGGTTTACGGCTATTGACAGAAAGTATCTCTGATACCATACCCATCGCAGGAAGAAGAATGATATATACTTCGGGGTGACCAAGGAACCAGAACAAGTGTTGGAACAATATCGCGCTTCCTCCTTCATTAGGTAATACTTGTCCGGCCACTACAATATCACTAAGATAAAAGCTGGTTCCAAGGTTACGGTCGAATAATAAAAGGATCAATCCTGAAAATAATACCGGGAAGGACAATACACCCAATATAGCTGTGAAGAACAATGCCCAGATAGTCAACGGCAAACGGGTCATGCTCATACCCTTGGTACGCATGTTGAGAATGGTAGAAATATAATTTAAGCCTCCCAGTAGTGAGGAAACAACAAATAAAGCCATACTCACGATCCAGAGATCCATACCTAGTTTAGAACCCTTGGATGCCTGACCCAATGCGCTTAATGGAGGATAAACGGTCCAACCACCTGCGGCAGGCCCGGTAGTGATAAAGAAAGATGAGACCATCACGCAACTGGCCATGAAGAAGAACCAGTAAGAAAGCATATTAAGAAAAGGAGATGCCATATCTCTTGCTCCGATCTGCAGCGGAATAAGAAGGTTGGCAAACGTACCGCTCAGTCCGGCTGTTAATACAAAGAACACAAGAATGGTTCCATGCATAGTAACAAGGGCATAATAAAATTCCGGAGTAATATGTCCGCCAGCGGCCCATTTGCCGAAGAGGGTCTCCAGTATTGGGAAGGTTTCATTTGGATAACCCAATTGCAAACGGAAAAGCACAGAGAAGAATCCACCCACAATACCCCACAGGATACCGGTGATCAGGAACTGCTTACCTATGGTCTTATGGTCCTGGCTGAAAATGTATTTAGTAATGAATGTCTCTTTGTGGTGATGCACGTGATGTTCGTCATGATGAACTTCATGTGAGGTGACCACTTCTGGATGAACATGCATATCGCTCATAATAAAATATAATTTGTGCCTAAAGGGTAGACTAATTAAATACTGTTCAATTATTTTTTTATAATGGCTGCTACGGGCTTAACTAAAGTTGAGTCCATTGGAGCCGCCTTAATGTCTTTGTCGGGATTAGCTACCAAATATTGTGGTTTCTTCGTTACCATCCAGGCATCAAATTCTTCCTGCGTTTCCACAATAATCGTTCCTCTCATACCTGTATGTCCGGTACCACACATCTGATCGCAGGATATCTCATACACAAAATCAGGGTTATTCGTTTCCTCGATCATCTGTTTAGTGGTCTTGATTGGAGTGAACCACATGGTAGTTGGTGTACCCGGAACGGCATCCATCTTCATACGAAAATGCGCCAGACCTACATCATGGATCACATCTTTCGCTCCGATGATCAGCTTTACAGGCTTATTCACCACCAGGTGCATCGCCTCACCACTCACATATATATCATCATAATTGGCAGGATCATCCCATAATTGTCCGAGGGGATTCAACTTGCCTTCATCTATCTGTTTATAATATTTTTTACCGAATATGCCTTTGCCTTCCGGGCCATCATGCCCCGGATAACGGAATTCCCATTTGAACTGGCTGCCTACAATTTCCACTTCCATCGCGTTCTTAGGTGCTTCGCCTGTGATACCGAACCAATAGAAAAGTCCAAATCCAACCAATACAGTAAGCGTAATGGCAGGGATCACGGTCCAGATCAATTCCAGTTTATTATTATGCGGATAATAAAAGGCCTTTCTGTTATCAGACTCCTGGTATTTAAAAGCAAACCAGAAAAGAAGGACTTGCGTGATAAGAAATACTATGAAGGTG
>JAYTXP010000310.1:0-3748 GCA_043742885.1 Chitinophagaceae bacterium
TCTTAAACGTGATTATGATAAAGCGCTGGAAGGTGTAAAGGTTTTGATCGATGATGATAACGCCGATGTGGTAACCTTTCAGATCGCAGGTAATGTTTATAAAGCATTGGAAGAAGTGAAGGAATGTGAGAAAGTTTATAAAAAAGGATTGAAGAAATTTCCAAAAAGCGGTCCGCTTTATAGTGAATACGGTGAATTACTCTGGTCCGCTAAAGATTTTACCGCCATTGATTTTTGGGAAGCAGGTATCAAACAGGATCCCGGCTACAGTGGCAACTACTATAATGCCGCTAATTATTATTTCTACACAACAGATAAAGTCTGGAGCCTGCTTTACGGAGAGATTTTCATCAATATGGAAAGTCTCAGCGAAAGAGGCGCCGCCATGAAGCAACAATTGTTGCAGGGTTATAAAGAAAAACTGTTCACCTCCGATCTGGCAAAAGACATTAATGGCAATACCAATCCATTTGCGAAGGCATTTCTTGAAATGACAGTCAAACAAACTTCTCTTGCTAATCTGGGTGTGACTGTAGAAACACTGACAATGATCCGCGCCCGTTTTATACTTGACTGGTACAATAACTGGGCGGCAAGATATCCTTTTCGTCTTTTTGATTACCAGCGTCAATTACTTTCAGAAGGCATGTTTGATGCCTATAATCAATGGCTCTTCGGCCCAGTTAATAACCTGGCTGCTTATGATGCCTGGACCAAATCGCATCCTGCAGAATATAAAGAGTTCAGTGAATTTCAAAAGACACGCGTTTTTCGTATGCCGGTAGGGCAGACTTATCATTGAGAAAGTTGAGCCGATGAACTGTTGAGTGCCTTCGGCAATGGTTGAGCGAACATCCAAAAAATAATGAAACTTCACTCAACAGCTCAACAACTCAACAGCTCAACTATTTTCCCTATTTTCAGCATCCGAACTAAATCGCTTGCCATGCAACCACGCCGCCTATTCGATTGCATAAAATTTCAGGCCGAGAATAATCCGCGCACAGATATGATGGCCGCCAAAGAAGGCGAACAATGGAGAAAATATAGTACTCAGGAGGTTAGTGACCTTGTGAATCAATTTTCCGGCGGACTGATTGCAATGGACATTAATTGTCATGACATGACAGAGGAAGGTCGCGATAAAGTAGCCATCATTTCCAAGAACAGACCCGAGTGGATCATGCTCGATCTGGCAGTTCAGCAGGTAGGTGCAGTACTTGTACCGATTTATCCAACTATCAATATCAATGAACTTGAATTTGTATTGAAAGATGCGGGAGTAAAGATGGCATTCGTAAACGATGAAGAACTTTTTCTGAAAGCAAACAGCCTTCGCTCCAAACTTCCCATGCTGAAAGAGATCTTCACCTTTGAGCATGTGGCCAATGCAAAGCACTGGAAAGAATTGATGGAAATGAGTACGCCTTCTCTGGTTGAGCAGGCAATGAAGATGGCTGAAAAAGTACAATACGAGGACCTGTCTACTATTATCTATACTTCCGGTACAACCGGAACTCCAAAGGGTGTGATGCTTTCGCATAAAAATATCCTTTCTAATGTGCTTACCTGCATTCCCTATTTTCCTCCAGGAAGAGAATTACGTGCGCTAAGCTTTCTTCCGCTAAATCATATTTATGAAAAAACGGTGAGCTACCTTTATATGTTCCAGGGTACTTCCATTTATTATGCGGAGAACCTGGATACCATTGCTGAGAATCTGAAAGAGGTCATGCCTGATCTGTTCACGACTGTTCCACGATTACTGGAAAAAGTATATGAAAAGATCATGCAAAAGGCATCGGAGCTTACCGGATTAAAAAAGAATTTATTTTTCTGGGCAATGAACCTTGCGGAGAAATTTGAGATCAATAAGGACCAGGGTGCCTGGTATGATTTCCAAATGACCATTGCAAATAAACTGGTCTTCAGTAAATGGAGAGATGCCCTTGGTGGAAATATTAAATGTATTACTACGGGATCAGCTGCCTGCCAGGTTAAACTGATTAGGTTGTTTACCGCGGCGAAGATCGTGATCATGGAAGGATATGGATTGACCGAAACCTCTCCTGTGATCAGTGTAAACCGTTATTCTGAGGATGGAAGAATGTTTGGTACCGTTGGCCCGTTGATCGATGGAATTGAAGTGAAGCTCGCCGAAGATGGTGAGATCCTTTGCAAAGGACCAAATGTGATGATGGGTTATTATAAACAACCCCAGCTTACTGCGGAAACCATCAAAGACGGATGGTTCTATACTGGCGATATCGGTATGTTCGTTAACGATAAATTTCTCAAGATCACCGATCGTAAAAAAGAGTTGTTCAAGACCAGTGGAGGAAAATATGTTGCTCCTCTTCCTATTGAAAATAAATTAAAAGAATCCCCTTTTGTTGAACAGGTAATGATCGTAGGTGCTGAAAGAAAATTTGTAGGGGCGCTGATCGTTCCTTCCTTTCCTAATCTTCAATCCTGGTGCAGAAAACAAGGGATCAGTTTCACCACCGAAGAAGATCTGCTGAATAATCCTGCGGTCATACACATGATGAAGGATCTGGTAGAAAATTTCAATAAATATTTCAATCACGTTGAGCAGATCAAACGATTTGAGTTGCTGCCCGCAGAATGGACCATTGATGGAGGTGAACTTACTCCCACTTTAAAATTAAAAAGAAAAGTGATCATGGAAAAATATCGGGATGTGATCGACAGGATCTATTTATGATCCGGCGATTTTTCCCTGGAAGAATCCCTGGATGAACCTCTTCGCCTGTCCATCATTTTATTTATAAGAGAATCATATTTGGGAAGTTGTTCCGCTGTGAACAGGGAACGTACTTTCTTGAAATGCTCAAAGGTCATCATATCAACTTTTCTCTGCTGATCAAGCGATTTTTGCTCTGCAACCTTTATATCGCTGTCGCTGGTCGATGCATTCCTCATCAGGGAGAAAAAATTATTTTTAGCGGCACGCATAGAATCGAATAAGGGGCGAACATTCTTAAAATGCTCATCTTTCATCGCTTTAAAACTGGCTTGCTGAGAATCAGTCATATTCAATTCTTTCATCATCATTTCCATAGGATCCCTGCGACCATCTTTATGATCAACACCTTTTCTTTCTTTCATTATAAAGAAGACCATGGCAATATTCGCCAATAGCAATACGATCACAGCGATCGTCAATATTCTGGTGGAGTTAATTTTCATCTTATTTATCCTGGTTTAGATCATAGATACTACTCACGTAATTCACTCGGTATTCTGAAGCCATGGTTTGAATGGATTCCGTATCTGTGGTACTTGCCAGACCTGAAGCAGACTCTGGATTGTCACGTAAAAGAACAGCTGCATTTATAAGCAGTATCACGAAAAGAGCGATCATGGCATAGACAGGTCGGAGAACCCATCCGGATGTTTTTTCAGGTATCAACCGTTTTTCCATCCTGGCTCTTAATCTGGAATAGAAGAAATCGGGGGCCGTGGCCCTTTTAATTCCATCTAAACTATTCAATATGTCTTCGGTTCTCTTTTCCATAACACTAAATTTTGACGTCAATACCACATGAAACCTTCGTGTTTCAAAATACTTAACTATTCTCCTTTTCAAGCGATTTACGTAAATTCTGCTTTGCCCTATGCATCAGAGATTCAATTGCCGGCACCGTAGTTTTCATTACTTCACTGATATCATGATAGCTTAGGTCCTCGATCTTATGTAATGTGAACGCTATTCGTTGATTTTTAG
>JAYTXP010000311.1:0-12149 GCA_043742885.1 Chitinophagaceae bacterium
ATATGTCCGCCAGCGAATTCCTGCTTTGAGCGGACATCAATAATCTGTGCCCCATTTTTTACAAGTTCCGCGAAGTCAACTTTTGGTCCACTGCTGAAAATATTACTTAACCAACTCATGTTTATGGATTTTTATTTTTTCTTCTCACAGGTATTGATACCGAAAGGGTAGTAGAGAGGACAGGAACTCAAAAAACTGGTAATGACAAATATGATTGCCACAATGCCCAGAACAATTGCAAGTGTTCCGGAGATCATATGTGTGAAATAAAGCACCGCGACTACAATTGCTGCCAGTACACGTATGATACGGTCAGCATTACCCATGTTCTTTTTCATGTTGATTTGTTTTTGTGAATGATGCCACTAAATTCATTAAAAGGAGGCAGAATCCATGTGACTTTAGTCACGTTTTGCCTGGCGGAAGAAATGATCCAATATGGCAACGGAATATTTACTTGCTACGTGATGAATAAAACTGGAAAAATCAGTAGCGGACTGGTGATCGGCCTTATCAGAAATAGTTCGAATTACAGTGAAAGGAAGATCATTTTCATAACAAACCTGTGCTACTGCAGCGCCTTCCATCTCCACGCAAAGTATATCAGACAGGCAATGGTCTAAGGCATGTTTTTGCTCCTGCCTTGAAAAAAACTGATCCCCACTGGCAATACGTCCCGTGAAAAAACGAGGATGGGTTATGGTAAATTCATTTAGTATCTCCTCCCTAATAAGCTGATGCAGCTGTTCTTATGCTTCTCTTTGCTCCTTTTATTCTTGGGTGGATGACTTATATGATCATTCGTTATGGTATATATAACGGAAGCTTTCTGAGTAAAGATGAATATGGTTTTTTTGACAGAGAAAGATATCGGGAAGGAGAAGAACCCGTCAAATTGGAAAAGCGCCGTATTGATCCATAATATTTTTCCACCAATCCCACTGGGCGGCGAAGTTCATCGTAAGATGCAAAAGACCGAATAATAATATCCCTAACACATAAGGCAAATGAATCTTGCCGGATCTTTTATCATCCAGAATTAATATAAGTAATACAACCTCCACCAATGCATAACTCATATTGAGGGCAGGTGGAAATGTAGTGAACCAGGGTGTAAGCAGCAATAAGCGTGTTAGAGCCGGTGGCAACAGCACCAGAATGGTTATGGACATAAACCTGGCGTGATAGTGAATATTTTTACTGTGTGCCAGGCTCATGTAAATAAAGAATATGAACATGATTATTGAGAAGGCATCAATAAAAGACAAAGTATAGGGAACCTCAGGAGGATAGAACTTCACATTTCCCATCATGGAATGCATCATCAGCCAGCCTCCCACAACCAGTAAAGGTACTAATGTGAATACAGCGATCTTTCCGATCAAACGGTGAGTGGCCATTCGACCTGTTTTATAAAACCAGGGTTGACTTATCAGCACTATCATCCAGAGTCCGGCACTTAGTCCATGCAGGTGATGCCATATGGTAACTTCTCCAAGCTTGCTGAAATAGGATTGAGAAAAACCTATCCAGGTAATAAGCACGCCAAGAGCAAAATAAAAAGAAGCACGGGGATAAAGTATGAACTTACCTGTGGTGGGTCCGGTATTCATTGTGACATCGTTTGTCTAAATATAGCAACTTGAAAATAAATACCGAATGAAATATTTCATTGTTAAAGACAGCGCAGTCTTTAATTGAAATTATCCTTCAAGATGAATGCTAATCACGATCATTCTTGATTGTATCTTATCAAATATGCTGGAGAATTTAAGATTAGGATCTCGCGCATGAATATTTCCCATGCCATTGGATATCTTTATTTCTGGAGAGAAAATGAAACTATCATAGAAGAAATTAAAACCGATACCAAATTCTGGTCCCCAGTCCTTTCCTTTTATCTTCAACAGTTCTTCGGCTCTTTTTGAACGGGCGTTACTGGCCATATCAATATCGCCTTTTATGCCGGCAAGTGTGTACACACGAAAATTTCCTATTCGGTCGCTTTGAAATTTTATCTGGAGAGGGAATGACATGATCACCGACTCCACTTTTTTTACAACCTCGGTCTGATTATCAATATCCGGATATTTCAGTCGGTAAAAAATATTTCGCTCGATGAACATCAGTTGGGGATTGAACCTGAGCTGAAAACGATCAGAAATCCTCGCGGTAGCCAATAATCCAAGTGTAAGTCCGCCGGAATTATTTGGTTCACCAACCAGGATACTATCCTGCTGTAAAAAAACAGGATGATGTTCTGCCTGAAAACGTGCGAGGCTGACGCCTATGGTAATGCCAAAATAATATGGCTTGGCATCATGATCTGACTGATATATTTCTTTACCTGAAAAAGGGGTGAATTGCGCATGCGCATTTCCTAACAGCACGAAAAGCATCAGAAAAAACAAGCTGGTCCTTATCGAGATTTCCTTCCTGAGTAAATGCAACATATTCCAAATGTAAGCGGTTGAAAACCGGTGTCTGTATATCCTAATTTTTTTAAAATATCTGTAAATAATTGGCGGTCGGGAAATGCGTTGGATGATTCATGGAGATATTGATATGCCTCCTTATTCTGCCTGAACCATTTTGCTACCTGCGGGGCTACAATACCCATGTACATGTTATATAAACCTTTGATTGCCCTGTGGCGAGGCTTGGAAAATTCCAAAACCATCAAACGGCCACCAGGCTTCAATACTCTTTGCATTTCTCCAAGGCCTTTTTCCAGATCAACAAAATTCCGCACTCCAAAAGCCACCATTATAGCATCAAACGAATTATCCGGGAACTTTATTGTTTCGGAATCACCTTTCTGTAAGTGGATAATATCAGTAAGACCTTCTTTTTCAATCTTTTTATTTCCAAAATCCAGCATGTTTTGTGAAATATCAATGCCTTCTATCCGATCTGGTTTTAGCATTTTTGCTGCCATAATCGCCATATCTCCGGTTCCGGTGGCTACATCTAATAAATAGCGTGGGTTTTCTTTTTGAAGATTACGGATGGCTTTTTTTCTCCAGCCTACATCCACCCTGGCAGAAAGTACCCTGTTGATCTGATCATAGGCGGGCGCGATTCGGTCAAACATTTCGGCTACCTGTTCTTTTTTCTCCTTACCGGAATCTTTAAATGGAACGATTGGGTCATGCGGAAATTGATTCGCCATAGCCTGCAAAGTTACTAAGGTTGCGCTTAACCTATATTTGCCGCATGGATATAGTTTCTGCCGAATACGTGAAAAGCAGTCCCGGACATAAGGATTGTCCTGAATTGGATAAACCGGAATTCGCTTTTATAGGTCGCAGCAATGTGGGCAAGTCTTCGCTCATAAATATGATCACAGGGAAAAAACATCTGGCAAAAACTTCCTCCACGCCAGGTAAGACCCAACTTATTAATCATTTTGAGATCCTTTCAGGAAATAAAAAGGGAAAAAAAGAAAAATGGTACCTGGTCGATCTTCCGGGATATGGCTATGCCCAGGTATCCAAAGGATCAAGAAATAACTGGGACAATATGATTGGCTCTTATATCCGCAAGCGCGAAAATCTTAAAATGCTTCTCGTTCTTATCGATAGCCGTCATGAGCCACAGAAGGCTGATCTTGAGTTTATAAATAACCTTGGTGAATGGCAGGTACCCTTTGCCATAGTATTTACCAAAACAGATAAGAATAAAAAAGTGGCGACGGAAAGAAATGTGATGGCCCTGGCAGCAGAATTGCAAAAAACCTGGGAAGAACTTCCGCCTTATTTTCTCACTTCGGCCACAGAAAGAACCGGAAGGGATGAATTGCTGGAGTTCCTTGAAAAATGGTTGGAAAAACCTAGTTCCTGAATCGGGTAATGCCTGAAACTGCTGCCTGTTTTGCAGAAAAATCACCCAATAAAGAAGAAGGAGATGAAATGGCAGGTGCCTCAGAATATACCTGGGACATTTTTTTCGAGTCTTCCTGCGCGAAGGAGAAGATGATCACCACCAGGATGAAAAGTATTTTCACCATGATTTTTTCGGTAAAGAATTTTGACATGGAAAGGTTTATGGGTGCAAATTAATAAAAAATTGTCTGAAATCAAGCTAAATTAATTCACGACTTTATTTGCGCAACTACTGCTGGCAAAGGCCTCTGGTTTAGCCTTAAATGCGAAGCCCATACCTAAAATATAGCCCATCGCTTCTTTTAGGGCATCGTTACTCTTAAAATGTGGATTTGTATTAATATCTGCATGCACCTCCATATCCACATCATACACCGTAAAAAGATCACAAAGCTGATAGGCGATCTCAATGCTTCGAGCTACCTCGGTTAGCATTCTTTCCTTAATGGTGAATTGCTGCCTTGTCTTGTCATTATGAATAAACATGAATCCACCGTGTCCTTCCCTAAGGAAAACAATCACAGTAGCGAATTCAGTTTCTAATCCTTTCACCTGTGAATCGGTGCCAATACAAACTTTAAGATGAAAACCTTTGGCTGTTTCCCTTTTGATGGCCTGCTCTACTGCGTCTTTGATCGGCAATTCAATTGGATCGCCGTTGAATTTTCTCCATTGCATAAAAAAAGAGGTTTTTCTAAGTTATAGAAAAACCTCTTATAAACAATAGGTACGGATTATCGTTCTGTTAACAGAACGGGGAAAACTTTTACTGTCTTACAAATTTCTCGGTCCACTGATTTGTGTCATCATTGAATTTGATGACATACAATCCGCTGGAAACAAGCACAGGAATATTATTCATTCCTTTCAGCAACTTACCTCTGCCAGCCAGTTTGCCAGTCATATCATACACGGCATAGTCAAAATTGGATGGGCTGGTCACCAGCAGATTGCTGCTTACCAGGTTGCTCAGGAGTTTTGGACGAAGATCATTGTTCACATTACGAAGCGTAATGGTATTGGAGTAATAAGTTTTATTATTATCGAAGGTCACTTTTAATCTGTACTGTACAGCCCCGCTGGTATTAGGAGAATAAGTGTAGGTACGATCGATAGTGTTAGGGGAAACCACCGTTTGAAAATTTCTTCCATCAGTAGAATATTCCAGCACCTGCTCAATCACTTGCTCATCGGCATCAATTACCCAATTCAATTTATGTTTTTCAGAGATCAGTGAGCCTTGTAATTGCAGTGTTCTTAAAGGAAGGGTAACAGCTGGCAAACTAGCCTGTAGTGTATAAGAACCAAGACTTGCATAATTTTGGGCATACATGTTTCCTTTTCCTTCTATGCGGAGATAGTAAGTGCCTGAATTCAGAACGGTATCTACTACCGAGTTCAACAGGGTACCCGGATTATAAGTATTCAGGGTGACTTGGGAATTATTATATAAGGTAACCTGCATGTCGAGGTCAGAGCCTGTATTTCCTGTTCCGATATTGTAAGGAATGGCATTCAGTACAAAACGGTGTTGCTGAGGAAGGGTAAACTTAAACAAGTCACCATCAGTATTTTGTTCTACTACTCCGCTTACTGTGAATTGGTTATTAGTCCACGTGTTATTAGAGGCCTGATTAAATGCATTGCTATAATCGTCAGGTCTGAAAGTAAATCCATTGGTGCCAGCTGTGATTACAGCCAGATCACTCTGTATACTATTGCAACCATAGGTGTTTGGGCCCAGGTTCCAGAGAGTAAAGTTTCTATAATAACCTACGCCCATAATAGGTGCCCAACCGATCTCACCGGCGCCAACACCGGAATTATAATCGGTGATCTTATTGCAGGATGCATCAAATAAAGACTGGTGATACAATCCCAGGGTATGTCCTATTTCATGTGAAGTGGCTTCACCAATATATTTTTCATTATAACCCAGCAATGCAGAGAACACCCAGCAGGGTGTATTGTCGCCCCAGGAAAATGAATTTATAAAAGAAACGCCACCGGCATTACCGTACCATTCGGAAGTAACTGTAAGAATACATCTCATTCTTTTAGTAACAGGAGCGGCAAAGTATTTAGTGGAATCTGTAGTCACATTCACATTGAATGGACGATAGTCTTCAGCGACGCGATTAAAAATTGAAGTGATCTGCGTATTGTTAAGACCAGAAGCGCCGGCATAAATAGGTCCGTTGAAGTTCCAGGAAGTGTTGGTCACTGTCTGACCATCAAAATCAAGGAAGATCACCGCAGAAGCAGATGGAAAACTGCTCATAACGGGAACCTGAGCCTGACTGTTTTTCGCGCTGATAAAGGCGATAGACAGTATAAGGATTTTAAATGTGGTTTTCATAACAAGGATTTTTTAAGCTTTCAATTGGATGGATAGTGATAGGATGTCGGATAAAAACGGGTCAGGAATTGGAATGTTTAGGATGATTATTCGTTAATAAGATCATAGTAATTCTTTTTTACCAGGAACCATTGGCCCTGCAGGTTTTGTAACTCATAAAGATCACCGTGCTGAACACTGATGATCCTGCCCAGGTAAGTGGTGCTTCCATCTTCATTCAGCCTTTTAGTAACGGTTAGACGTGCTCCGTTAAAATTTGTAGAACGAATAATAGCGGTTTGAACACCATCTGTAGAGCGATCTGATCTTGAAACCAGATTGCCTTCAAATTTCTGGTTCATACCAGGGGCAAGATTTAATTGGGTGCTGTTACCAACCTGGGTCGTAAAATAAGCGTCCAGATCACTGGCATTTACCAGAATCTTTTCCGGAAGATTACTGAATAGCTTTGGCTTATTCAGATCTGGCTCATTGAGGGGTATGCGAGTCTGCGCGTTGACAGTTATTCCATTGATTGCGAGCAGTACGCACATAGAAATAGTGCATAGGTTTTTCATCTGACTTGATTTTAAAAGTCTAATTGGATATTGTTCTGCAGCTTGGATAGGGCTGCGGTTTTCAGTGGGGTCGGTGATACAAAGGTTGCCCTGATTTTCAGGGGATGCAAATTATTTGAAAGGAAATCTATTAATTCAAGCACTAGTACCCTATGGCAATACCTAAAACTCCTTAAAGGCCTGTGTTGAATGACTAAATAAAGATTTAGTAATCTATATTAATACTGATCTGTGCTTAGCAATACCAGGGTGCAAGCTTCCATTGGTAGAATCCCTTTTTCTTTTGCCAGATCAGCAAGTTCGTCATTCTCCGCGCCGGGATTGAAGATGATGCGTTTGGGATGAAGTGAAAGAATGTAATTGTAGTATTCTTTTTGATTTTTGGGATTAAGATATAAAGTAACTGTATCGATATCGGAAAAATTCGTTGGTTGCTTTTCGATTTTTACATCCTTTACTGACGTTTCTTTTTTGCCAATGGCAACAACCTCATGACCTTTGGCGCGCAAACGGTTTATAGCGAGATAACTATATCTTGAAGGATTATCCGAGGCCCCGAGTACAAGTGTTTTTTTCATTTCTCCTGTTTTTTATCTACCAGCATACGTAAGATGCGACCTAGAAACCAATTTTGATCCGCTCGAATCATCAGATCAAGGGTCTTATCAACTTTGCCACCTATCATTTTAATATCATGGATAATATCAGTAAACACTTTAACCTGCTTTTCTCTTCTATCTCCTTCTACCTCCTCAAGTTTATTCAATAACTCAAGCATGGGTTCCAGTTCCCGTTTTTTTCTTTCCCGGGCTATCAGCCTGATCACTTTCCAAATATCTTTTTCTGCAGAAAAATATTCTTTCCTCTCACCTGGTAACAAAACGCGTTCCACCAATCCCCAATTTATCAGTTCACGGATATTCATATTTGCATTGCCCCTGCTGATATTTAATTCTTCCATCATATCATCCTGTGTCAGCGGTTCAGCACTGGTTAATAATAAAGCATGTATCTGCGCCATGGTGCGATTGATGCCCCAATGTGTGCCGAAGGCCCCCCAGCTGCTGATAAATTGTTGTCTGGCTTCCTGTAATTTCATGATCCAAAATTAAGATTTCTAAACTTTCAAAAAATATTGAAAATTTACGAATTCAGAAGAATTCTTAATTTGCCTCATGCGACAATTCCTAATGGCCCTTTTCCTGCTTGTTTTTCTTCAAGCCGATGCTCAGCATAAATCTTTCCGATTCGCTTTTATCTCCGATACGCATATAGGTTCCCTGGATGGATCCGCAGAAGAAGACCTTCGTAAAACTGTACGAGATATCAATACCATGACAGATATCGTTTTTGTTGTGATCACAGGTGATATTACTGAATTAGGCAGAACAGAGGAACTGCAAAGGGCTAAGCGCATTCTTGACAGTCTCAAAGTGAAATGGTATATCATACCCGGTAATCATGATTCCGGATGGAGTGAAAGCGGCGGACTTATGTTCACCCGCATATTTGGAAGCGATCGCTTCAATTTTGAATATGAAGGAATACGTTTCATCGCCTGTGCCTCTGGCCCTTACCTGAGAATGAGCGATGGACATGTTCCCCGGGATGCAGTGAACTGGCTGGACAATGAATTAAAAACACTGAAAAAAGATCAGCCCCTTATTTTTTTAAATCATTATCCTATTAATGATCAGCTGGACAACTGGTATGAGATCACAGATCGCCTTCATCAATATAATACATGGGCCATTCTTTGTGGTCACGGACATACAAATAAACAATTCGATTTTGAAGGTATTCCGGGAGTAATGGGTCGTTCTAACCTTAGAGCCAGGCAGCTAATTGGGGGCTATAACCTGGTAGATGTTCGAAATGATTCTATTATTTTTTCTGAAAGAAAACCTGAAGCCAGAACTCTGGCACCATGGGCAAGAGTATTTATTGAAACACATCATTATGATGCCAGATCGAAATATCCCCGACCTGATTTTAAGATCAACGAGCAATATGGTCAGGTGAAAGAAAAATGGACTGTTTCCTCAGCGGCTAATATTATCTCTACGCCTTTAGTTAGTGGCGAGGGAAATATTATAGTGGGCAACCAGGTTGGAGAAATGCTTTGCCTGAATGCAGATGGGAAAAAACGATGGAGCTTTATGGCTGATGGTCCTATCTATTCTTCTCCTATTGGTTATAAAGGGTTGGTCATTTTTGGAGGATCAGATGGATACGTTTATGTATTGAATGAAATAGATGGTTCGTTAAAATGGAAAAAGCAAACTGGTGCGGCAGTATTAGGAACTGCTGTTATCTCTGAAAATAATATTTGCATTGGAGGGTCCGAAAAATATTTCGCGTTTGATATTGAATCCGGGACAGAAGTATGGAGCGCTCCGGTAGAAGGACCTGTGATGGGGCTCACAACGATATATAAGAATTCATTGGTTTTTGGTGCCTGGGATACTTATCTCTATTGTCTTGAAGCTGCCTCGGGTAAATTGATCTGGAAATGGAACAATGGTTCAACCATCCGTAATTATTCACCTGCTTCCTGTATTCCTATAATCATTGATAATATAGTATATGTAGTGGCCCCCGATCGTTATTTCACAGCTATAGATTTTAATGATGGCAAAACTTTATGGCGAAATAATGATACCCGTGTCAGAGAATCAAACGGAGTTTCATCAGATGGAAAATGGATCTATGCCAAGACCATGCAGGACTCCGTTGTTGCTTATCATCCTTCAAGAGTGAAGCAGTCGGCTGCCTGGATGATGAATGCCGGATTTGGATATGAGCATGTGCCTTCCATGCTGATCGAAAAACAGGGAGCCGTATTCTTTGGTACAAGGAGTGGTGTAGTTTATTCAATCGATCCGCTTACGCAGACCATTAACTGGGCACATAAAATCGATAATTCAATGGTGAATACTGTAAGGCCCATCGATAAGAATAATGTGGTAGTGTCAACGATGGATGGAAAACTAGTGTTACTCACTGTCCGTTGAGATGCCTGTAGAATTTTTTTTTCCCCAAAGACGAAGAAGCAATCCAATAAGAGAAAAAAAACAACCCAGCCCCAGTGCCCATAAACTAATGTTCAAAAGAAAATAGTTGATCGACCCGTCGAGGAATCTCATTCCTGCGGTAAATAGTAGAAAACTCGCACCTGTTACAAACAACAGGTTTACTGGGGAAAAATCTCTCATTTTTGACATCAGGGTAAGGGTATAATCTGAGTAGGCTCCAAAAATAAAGCAAGAAAGTTGCCAATTACGATAATAGGGAATCGTTCTTAAAATATTGCGTGGTAATACGTAATCTATATTCGAACAATTTCAATCATCTATAAAAAAAGACTAATGGGATTCTCCAGGTATTTCTTGAAACTCTGAAGAAATGCCGCTCCTGTAGCACCATCAACGCTTCGGTGGTCACAGCTCAGCGTCACTTTCATAACATTACATACACCAAAGCCATCAGTTTTTTTCTGCACTACTTCTTTAATGCAGCCAACGGCCATAATACAACTATCCGGAGGATTGATGATGGCTGTGAATTCTTCAATATCCATCATACCCAGGTTGGAAATAGTAAATGTATTACCATAGAATTCCTGCGGTTGAAGCTTTTTATTACGCGCCTTACCACTCAATTCTTTGCTTTCAGAAGCGATCTGAGGCAAACCTTTCTGATCCGCAAATTTTATTACCGGTACAATCAATCCATCCTCAATGGCCACAGCTATACCAATATGAATATGATGGTTGCGACGGATCTTATCTCCCATCCAGGAAGCGTTTACTGCAGGATGCTGGCGAAGCGCCATGGCGGCCGCTTTTACTACCAGGTCGTTAAAACTGATCTTTACCGGACTGAACTCATTAAGTTGAATTCTCGCAGCTATGGCATTATCCATATTGATCTCCATCGTAAGATAAAAATGCGGAGCAGAGAATTTACTTTCTGAAAGTCGTTTTGCAATAATATTCCGAATCTGTGAATTTGGAATATCTGTATACCCTTCTTCTCCATTTACTGCAGCGAATACAGGTGCAGGAGTAAGAACTTTTTCCAGACTAGCCGCTGTTTTGGCAGCTGGATTATACGTATCAATATCGGCTTTTACTATTCTTCCGCCATCGCCGGAGCCCTGCACAGTATTGAGATCGATTCCTTTTTCGCTGGCCAGTTTTTTAGCGAGAGGAGATGCTTTTAATCTTCCATTAGAATTTTCCACATTGCTTTCTGTAACTGTTATAACAGGAGCAGGAGCAGATTCTTTCACAACAGCATTTTCAGTCTTTGTTGCCTGAGCAAGGACTGTACTACCTTTTATTGAACTTACCAGGGCCTCTACATCGATCTTTGATTTATCGCCAATTATGCAGAGCAAACCATTAACTGGTATTTTTTCACCTTTCTGTGCGCCGATATAAAGAAGCGTTCCATTTTTATAACTTTCGAGTTCCATTGTGGCCTTATCCGTTTCGATCTCAGCCAGTATATCTCCTTTCTTAACCGCATCTCCCACGTTCTTATGCCAGCTGGCAATTACACCAGCTTCCATCGTGTCACTGAGTCTTGGCATTAATACCACATCTTCCATATTTGTAGGTGGAGCAGCAGGAGCGGGTGTTTTTTCTGCTGGAACAGGAGCCTTAGTTTTTTCTGCAGGAGTGGTTGCCGGGGTTCCACCAATCAGCGAGGAGATGTCTTCTCCGGGAGCACCTACAATCGCCAGCAACTGATCTACATTGATCTTGCTGCCTTTATCACCACCAATATGCAATAAGGTGCCATCCTTATAACTTTCAAGTTCCATGGTGGCCTTATCGGTCTCAATTTCGGCGAGCAAGTCTCCTTTTTTAACCGGATCACCTATTTTTTTATGCCAGGCCGCGATAACTCCTTCAGTCATCGTATCGCTAAGTCTGGGCATCAATATCACTTCCGCCATTTAAGGTCAAATTTTGGCTGAAATTAAGGCTTTATTTAGTATCAGGGAGGGAGTTTCTGAAAGCTAATAATCCAATTCAAGGCGAAGCCGGTCCTTTAATTCCTTCACCTGTGGATACTGTTCTGCCATTTTCTGAAACTGTTCTTTGGAGCTAAGAGGGATATCAACAGGTTCCCTGCTATCGGGGTTTTCTTCCACCAGAACGGCAAACTGCAAATTGCGGTTCTTCAATTTTTCAATCAGAAAGCTGAACAGCCTGTTTCGGTTCTGTTCGATGAACTGCTTTTCAATATTATTGGCTGTAACGGCTTCAAAAGATTGTGGCTCTTTTATTCGAAGCTGCGCCAGTAAAAATGGTGAAACTGCGGGGCTTTTTTCTTTTC
>JAYTXP010000312.1:0-7443 GCA_043742885.1 Chitinophagaceae bacterium
AAAAACTTTTTTCGGAGACAGAGGAAGAGAAATACGTTTATAGTCTGCCTGATAAAAAAACGTTTAAGACAAATAATTTATTGCATCTGCAATTGCAGCAGGAAGAAGCCACGCCACATTTTATTATAAAAAAGAATTCCCAGTATACTATACATTGCAAAGTGAAGGCAGGTGGTATGGATTATGATCTGAGTGATAATGAAAGCCCGAGCCCATTATTTTTCATATTTAATCAACAGGCATGGCTATGGAAAAATAATGAGGAGATCCTGCTTGTTGAAAAATTCATGCCAGGTGGAAAGATCACCGTACCAGTGGATGAATGGCCGCGCATGCTGACTGAATTTGTACTGCCGCTGACAAAAGATCATAAAGTAGATTTTGATAAATCACTTATCCAGGAAATAAAAGCCGGCGACCCCGATATAAAATTATTCCTGAATGAGAAAGGTGACTATTTAGTATTTCAGCCTTCTTTTTCTTACAAGGGATTTGAAACAAGGAATAAAGATCGCGATGAGGTAGTTGTGCCGCAGGGTGATAAAGTGATGATCGTTCATCGTAACAGGGAAAAAGAAAATGAATTCGTACAGCAGATGCAGAATCTGCATTCCAATTTTGTATTTAATGAAGATTCCGGCACGCTCGCACTGAAGGGAACTGATGTACTGAAGAATAACTGGTTCTTTTTGTTTGTAGACGCGATGAAGGAGATGAAGACGCCAGTATTTGGATTTGATGCGCTGAAGAATTTCCGTTTTAATACGGCCAGGCCACAGACCAAGATCTTTATCAGCAGTAATACCGATTGGTTCGACGCGAAAGTGGATATTGTTTTTGGCGATCAGCATGTGACTGTAGCCGAAGTAAAAAGAGCATTGGCCAATAAACAGCAGTTCGTGCAATTGAATGATGGCACTTTTGGTATTTTGCCTGAAGAATGGCTGAAAAAATATTCTCTTCTCTTCCGTGTAGGAGAGGGTAAAACAAATACGCTGAAACTTTCCCGTTATCATCTTAGTGTGGTCGATGAATTGTATGAGATGCGTGATGAAGAGGAGTTAACAGTAAAGCTGGAAGAGAAATATGAAAAACTGCGCGATTTTCACCGGATACAGGAAGTAGATCCGCCCAAGCAATTGCAGAACATACTCCGTCCTTATCAGATTGCGGGTTTTCAATGGCTTAATTATCTTACTGAAATAAACTGGGGTGGTATACTGGCAGACGATATGGGTCTGGGTAAAACAGTTCAGGCACTTTCATTTCTGGATCATTTTCAAAAAAGGGATGGACGATTAAAGGCATTGGTGGTTTGCCCAACAACACTTATCTATAACTGGGAAAATGAGATCAAAAAATTCACTCCTGAATTAACTCATCGCATTCATCATGGAGCACTGCGTACCAGATCAAAAGAAGAACTGATGGATCATCATGTGACCATCACCACCTATGGAACACTTCGCAGTGATATTAAATTACTGATGACGATCGATTTTGATTATGTGATACTGGATGAATCGCAGGCAATAAAAAATCCTTCCAGTAAAGTTGCCAAGGCCTCCTGTCTGCTCAATGCCAAGCACCGTTTGTGTATGAGTGGTACTCCTTTACAGAATAATACTTTCGACATATTCGCGCAGATGAATTTTCTTAATCCAGGTATGCTGGGAACCGTTGAATTCTTCCGTCAGGAATTTGCAGTGCCTATTGATAAATTCGGTGAGCAGGATCGTAAATCGCATTTAAAGAAAATCCTCTATCCATTTATATTAAGAAGAACCAAAGAGCAGGTAGCAAAAGATCTTCCTGAAAAACAGGAGATGATACTCTTTTGTGAAATGGAAGAAGAACAAAGAAATGTTTATGACGCGTATAGAAACGATTATCGTAGTCAGATCCTGGGGTCCATTGAATCACAGGGGATACAACGATCGCAGCTTACCATCCTTCAGGGTTTGATGAAACTGCGGCAGATCTGCGATTCTCCGGCCATTTTAAATGAGCAGGAAAAATTCGAGAATCATTCTATTAAATTGGACGAACTGGCCCGTGAGATCACAGAAAATATAGGCGACCATAAGGCATTGGTGTTTTCACAATTTCTGGGAATGCTGGCACTTATCCGAGCTAAGCTGGAAGAGCTGGGTATTAAATATGAATATTTTGACGGAAGCACATCGGCCCCTGATCGTGAAAAAGCCATCCAGAGCTTTCAGAAAAATGATGAGGTGCGCGTGTTCCTGATCTCATTGAAGGCCGGAGGGGTGGGTTTGAACCTTACGGCCGCAGATTATGTTTATATCGTGGATCCATGGTGGAACCCAGCCGTAGAACAGCAGGCCATTGACCGTACCCACCGCATCGGGCAGACAAAAAATATTTTTGCCTACCGAATGATTTGTAAGGATACCATTGAGGATAAGATACTTCAGCTGCAGGAAAAGAAAAGAGCCCTGGCTAAAGACATTATTTCCGATGATTCTTCTTTCGTTAAGTCATTGACCCGAGAAGATGTAGAGTATCTTTTTAGCTAATTACCGTTCATCATAATCGGAAAACCTGGCGAAGGTCTGAGAGCGACCTTACGTCTTATTTCGTACATATACCAATTGACCATGAGAAGAATAATATTGTTAGTCCTTTTTGCAGTGTCTTTAGCCTCAGGCGCCTATGCGCAAAAGGCTGATGGATCCATAAAAGGAAGGCTGATCGATACGTCAGCCAAATTGCCTTTGGCCAATGCTACAGTATCTGTTTTAAATGGAAAAGACAGCAGTCTGGCCACATTTACATTGAGCAGTAAGACGGGCACATTTGAAGTAAAGGGGTTGTCTTCCGGACCTTATCGTTTAATTGTAAGCAGCAAGGGTTATGTTGAATTGAAGAAAAACCTGGAACTGACTGATGCTGCGAAAAATATTGACCTGGGAAATGTTTCTCTTCAGAAAGATTATAAAACACTGGAAGGCGTAGTCGTTACCAGTGAAGCACCTATTCAGATAAAGAATGACACCGTTCAATTTAATACCAGTGGATTCAAGACAGCTCCAAATGCCTCTTTGGAAGATCTTCTGAAAAAGATCCCGGGCATGGACGTAGATAAAGACGGGAATGTAAAAACCCAGGGTGAGGCTGTACAAAAAGTGTTGGTTGATGGGAAAGAATTTTTCGGTAATGATCCCAAACTGGCTACGAAGAATCTTACAGCTGATATGATCGAGAGCGTGCAGGTATTTGATGATATGAGTGACCAGGCCAAGTTTACCAAGATGGATGATGGAAGCCGTACCAAAACCATCAATATTAAATTAAAGAAAGATCGTAACAAAGGATATTTCGGAAAAGCACTGGGAGCTTATGGCAGTGATGATCATTATGAGACGAATATCATTGCAAATAAATTCAATGGCAATCAACGAATCTCTCTTTTGTTCAATGCCAATAATATAAATAAGCAGGGATTTAGTTTCTCAGACATCGTTAGCTCCATGGGCGGATTCAGTGGATTTTCCGGTGGAGGTGGAGGCGGTGGTACTTTCGGTGGCGGCGGTGGAGGAGGTGGTTTTGGTGGTGGAGCGATGAATGTAATTCGTGGCGGTGGAGGAGGTGGATCTACCGGCTTGATCCGTTCCCTTTCAACCGGTTTAAATTATTCTGACCAATGGGGTAAAAAGATCAAAGTATCCGGCAGCTATTTTATTTCTAATTCTACTACACGTCAGGAACAGAGTAGTTTCCGTACTACAAAATTCAATGGAGGAGATTCCATCGTTGAACGTAGTGTGCCGATCTCAGGTTCCCTGAATAAGAACACCAATCATCGTTTCAATTACCGGTTTGAGTACCAGATCGATTCTATGAACTCGATCTTATATACCCCTACTGTTACGTTACAACATTCAAGCAGCGAGACGCTGGATACTTCTTTTACTCAGTCAACTACCGCAGCAGCTAAATTCCTTGCCCTGACCACTAATAGTGAGCGCACCAATGAAAGGAACGGATACAATGTGGGCAACAATTTATTGTTCCGTCACAAATTTTCAAAAATAGGTCGTACGATCACTCTTGGGATTAATAATACAATGGGTGGAAGTAAAAGTGATGGCTCTACTATATCAGATAATGAATTTTACAGGGTAAACGGAACACTGATCCGTTCCTTAGTGCAGAATCAGATTAATCACCAGGAAACCAAACAACGCAGTAATGTGTTGAGTGCTTCTTATACAGAACCACTTGGTCTGAACAAATTACTGGAATTCAATTATGCCTATACACATAATCTGAACAATTCTGATAAATCTACAACCAATTTTAATACAGGAACAGGCAAGTATGATACACCAAATTTATTGCTGACTAACAATTTTAGAAATTTGTTTACGGCTCATCGTTACGGCCTGAATTATCGTTTGCAGAAAACAAAATATAATTATCAGATAGGATTGGGTATGCAAACCTCTTCATTGGAAAGCCAAAGTTACCAGGCGGCTACAAATAAGGATTCATTGAACAAACGTTCCTATACTGACCTGTTCCCAACATTTAATTTTAATTATACCCCCACTCGTTCTAAGAATTTCAGATTTCGCTATAATGGCAGAACAAATCAGCCTTCAATCACTCAGTTGCAGAATGTGCCAGATGTAACTGATACGTTGAATCAGAAGATCGGTAATCCGAATCTTAATCAGGAGTTTACGCATAATTTGAACATGGGTTTCAATACGTTCAATGCACTTACTTTCAAATTCGTGGCGGCCAATATCAATTTCTCTGTCTTGCAGAATCGAATTGTAAATGACATCTCCTATGTTGGCCCTATAACTAAAACCACCTATCAGAATATCAACGGTTATTATAATTTAAATGGGTTCTTCACATTGGGTCTTCCTTTCAAGAACCCAAAACTGAAAGGATCCAGTTTTAATATTACCAGCAATGTGAATTCATCACGCGATGTTAGCCTCGTGCAGAGAAGTAAATTATTCACTAAGACCTTCTTATACACACAGGGATTGAGTTTGAATATCAATAAGAAAAAGATCGATTTTGGTTTAAAAGCGAATGTTACATATACTTCGATAAATTATTCTGATAGCAGAGCAGATCTGAAATATTATACGCAGACTTATTCAGGCGATGTGACCTGGACCCTACCTAAGAATTTCCTTCTATACACCAATTTTGATTATATCATCAATACAGGCCGTGGCCAGGGATTTAACCAGAGTATTCCTTTATGGAACGCCGCTTTCAGTAAGCAATTGTTTAAGGCTAAGAATGGCGAGATCAAATTCTCAGTTAATGATATTCTAAATCAAAATCAAAGCATCACACGTACCGCTACTGATAACTATGTGGAGGATGTGCGGAACATGGTCCTGAAAAGATATTTTATGCTAAGCTTCTTATTCAATCTGAACAAAATGGGCGGTAAAACTGGTCAGCAAATGCCTGGCGGTATGCCTCACTTTATGGAAAGAGGAATGAGAGAAATGAGAATGAATTGATCGATAGATCACCCTTGGAAAAACTTCGACCCGCCACCTGGCGGGTCGTTTCTTTATAGCTTGTTGGGTTGGTAAGCTGTTCTATTTACTTCATTCTTCTATAATGGGTCGCTGTAGGCGAACCTCCATTAATAACGATAGAAAGCAAGGTTCTCAGCAGGTAAAGGGGATTGTAATTCGCCTTGTAATGCCGCTCATACATACGGGCCGACTGATAGTGGTAGGCCACTTTTTTTTCATTTCTCATGGATTGCTTTAAAAGGGTTAACGATTAGGGTACTCTTAAAAATATAAAATAACAACGATATCTTCTAATTTTAAGTATCTGTAATTGAAATAACCAGTCCTGAACTTATAAGAAATATCGTAAAAGTCCTTGCGTTTGTTACAGTTTTATCGTTTCCCCTTCCTGTTTTTTCCCAACGTAAGATCGGTATTGGTGATCCAGATAGGCACATAGAAACACATAGAATAGAATTGTATTAAAATGTCTTTTTCAGATTGGGATCTGTAAGTATTACATAATCCCCCAGGATGCTGAGTTTATCCCAATCGGGCATATCGAAATTATTATCCGAGACCAGACTAATAATACGGATTCTTAATTTCTTATTTCGGTTTTGCAATTGAGCGGCGGTTCCCAGTCTTTCTTCACAATGAAATTTACCAACGCAATGAAAAACCTTCTGCCCCTTATTTTTTTTGAGATAACTGTAGATGCTATAGCTCATACCGGCATCCCAAAGTGACTGACTATAGTATACTTTAGGATTATCTCCTCCGGGGCTACCCTTCATTACCTCATAAAATTTATCCCGGTAGCGACCAGCAAGAGTGTCATAAGGAAGAGGGGGAAGCAATTTTTTTGCGCCTTTATCCAGACTATCCAATACGCCCATTCCTCTTTTGCCAACCAGGCTCACATAACGTCTTGGAGGATTGGCTGCCACTACTGATAATTTATTCTGCTTTGCATAGTCCACCATAGGACGATAATCTCTGTAATTACTCCATAATCTTGCATCTTTCGCGAGCCTTGCTTCATCAATGAAGCCAGCCAGGTATTCGTTTAGGGCCTGCTGACCGTCTGTTTCAAACATTTCCATACTTAGGGCAATTTTTGAACCATAGCGGGCATGAAGTTCACGGAAGATCTTATTCTCCAGATAATGACCGGCGCTGTCGTTATGTTCTTCACCAAAGAAAAGAACATCTGCGTTACTCATATCTTCTACGATCTGGGCTGTACTGATCAGTTGTTTTGTTCTTGTATCATAGATCTTATAATGGATTTGTAAACTATCCTGCGAAAAAGCAGTAAAGGAAATAAAAAACAGCAGTACAAATATTGGTTTCATAAAATTGTTTGAAATGAAAATTTACTGAATGAAGAAACGGATAGTCCCCGACTTAAGCCGTAGACTTCATTACCTGACAATATTATCATTTTTCCAGTAGAAACATCAGAATAATTCCTATAAAAAAACCACCGCATCTTTAGATACGGCGGTCTTCAGGAGTATAGACAGTGAAGATTAATTAAAATCCGCGCTGACAGTTACTTTAGGTTCTCTGGCAACTTTACCAGCCTCGACAGATGCTCCGGAGATCTTATAATCTTCCAGTTTAATGGAGAATAAAGCAGATATGCTGGCCTTACCACCAGAAACTTTTACCAGTCCGTCTGTTTTAAGTTCCTGAGAAATGTCTTTTACTTTAAGCATACCAGATACTTTCACTTTGTATTCACCGTCTTTGGTGAAATCAACGGCTTTCATTTTTTCGATCTTACCGGTGAAAGTAAAGGCTGGGTAGGTATCAGAGTTCATCCACTGCGCACCATTGAAATGTTCCTGGATCTTCGCATTAGCGAATGTGAAATTCTTTACAGCTGCTTCGAATGCAACGTCACCATTTTTCG
>JAYTXP010000313.1:0-2213 GCA_043742885.1 Chitinophagaceae bacterium
AAAGCGATTGAAGCCTCAGGCGTTTACTCTCCATCTTCCGAATGGTTTTCTGTGCGTCCTCAATAAATAAAAACTGATTATATATATGGTTACAGGGAAGCAGCTGGCCCAGCGTGGAAGCAAATCCAACGGAGAACTTCGTCTTATCCGTCGAATACTTATCATAGTTGATCCTGGAACCGCAAAGGCTGGATAAATCTGCCGGATTAGAAAGGGTAAATAACTGGCAGAACTGACCGCCGATCTGAATCCCGCTTTTAAAGGAAATATCCTTTACGACCAGGGTTTCATCTTCCAGAAGAAAACAGTACTTCTCTATTACACCAGCTTTATTTCTGCTACTGGTTAACTCCTCGTTCTTTAACCGACGCAACTGGACAAGCCCACTGCCTTCCAAAATGCTTTTAAACTGACCGGCACTCTCGAAGAATTCTTGGACAAGCGAAATACTAAGTGTTTCTTCCGGGACAATAGACCTGCGCAGCAGATTAGAAAATGCAGATGAAGATAATTTTCTGTTTGCGGGCTTTTTTGTTAGGTATATATAGCAAGTATGATCCAGAAAAGGCCGTTCGTTAAAAAACCGTTCACTACTTTGAGTTAAAAAACTTGTATCATCCATTGAAAAACGGGATTTATATTTACTGTCCAAAAACCAATCCTGCTTGTGGAATACCGATTGTCTTGGAAGTATCTTTAAAGCCTTCACCCAGGTCTGGTGAAGGGATTCGTAATCTTCATTACTTAGGGTAAATATTTCAGGTAAAATGACCTCAAATCCAAGAGTGATATCCCCCTGTTTAGAAAGGATCGTGTCATGCTCTACATCTAGTATTGGCAATAAGTCTTTTAGCCATTTTTCCATTGGTATTATTTTATAAATACATTTCTCGAATTACATTTTACAATCTTAGGGACACTACGTCTGGCCACCTTTTTCATCAATCCGTGTTCCCCGTAAGTGCTGCTCATCTTAAAGACATACATAAACAGGCAGGTTCCGGCGATCAGAATAATTCCAACACACACAAATGAGTTAATACCAATGATATACATGATGGCAAACAAGATTAAAAGGATCAGGATGCCCCCACCCAGGTACCAGATATATTGCGCCTTCAAACCTTTGAATTCGATACTCTTATTTATACCCTTATTAATTTTGTAAACACTATTTGCCATGGTTATGAATTATTAGATTGCCGAAATACCTTCAGGTAAATAAGTTTCACGGGTACAGATTAAACTAAAGACCAAAGAATGATTTAAGCACGGTGGCCACAATAACCAAGAAAATACATGACCCGAACCAGGCCGCAGCTACCTTACCAGTATCATGATCTCCATGATTCCATTTTTGGTATACTTTAACTGCACCAATTAACCCGACTAATGCACCAATCCCATAGACGAGATTGACGCCGGAATCAAAATATCCCCTGACAAATGTGTTCGCCTGGTTAATACCAGCATTACCATCGGCAGTCTGGCTGTATCCCCACACGCTTGATGCCATCACCAGAATACCAGTTGCATAAAAACGAAAGAATGAGTGTCTGCCTTTCACTAAGTTTTTCATAGCTCTGTTTATTTATTTTGTGTTAATTACCCCAGATTTCTTTAATATCTGCTTCTGTAATCGCAACAGAAACATGTTTAATGCATTCATATTCTATTACATGATTTATGGGTATCTGCCACATCGTACCCATAAAATGGATGAATGGTTTTATAATCATTTTTAATTCTTGAATTAAATTCTGCTTATCAATTCCATGCATTGCGTTCTCCCGAATGAAGGATTTGATTTGTGATGCGCATTTGTTGCATTCATCAAATAAATCCTCTTGTTCCTTATTCGCATCTATAGAAGCTGAGTTAATCGAATTCCGGGAAGGTTTTTTGAAGAATGAAATAATCTCCACCCAATAGTATAGGACCGCAATGACTAACCAATAAGTAATCACTAGGAAGAAAGTGAAAACCAGAAAATCTGACCAGGAAATGGAATGGAACATATACTTGCTTTATGAAGCAAATATGGATCAGGCAGAGAGCCTGTTTTCAATAGTCAATCCAGAGTTGGGAAAAATATATTTTTATACGAATACTGCTATCGTATCCAAATGAAGGTGAAAAACAGAAAAGAAAATATAACCGAAATCAATTCTTTTGAAAAATATAATGATGCAACTTGTGCCATGCTGGTTTCA
>JAYTXP010000314.1:0-5391 GCA_043742885.1 Chitinophagaceae bacterium
TGAATAAAAAAGTAAAATGCAATAGCCTTACTTCTTCCGGTTCTGAGTTTAGTTTGCTGCCTGCAGTAACAACAGTTATCAGTGCCATTCCCGATTCCTGTACCAATGCTTTTGATTTTGATGAACTGGTATTAAATTTCGCAGGGCCAGTTACCAATGGAACTTATGATATTGTGATCAACAGGGGCACTGATAATAATACTTTGTTGGATAATTGCGATAATGCCATTGCTGATGGGGACAGGATTTCATTTGTTTATGCTGCGCCTGCTCCAATTTTCGCAGATAGTATTGGCATTACCGCTTGCACCGTAGATTCCGTTCGAATTTATTTCCCTAAAAAAATATTATGCAATTCTATTGCAGCTGATGGAACAGATTTTTCAGTAAGCGGTCCTACAATTGTTACGGTAGTGAGTGCGGTTGGCGCTTGCGTAAATGGAAAAACACCATATATCGTTGTGAAATTCGCTGCCCCTATTTATACAAAAGGAAATTACCTGCTGAAACTGAAGGCCGGAGATGATGGATCAGTTGTAGTGGATGAATGCGGACAGGAAACACCGATACAAACATTGCCATTTAGTACTGAGGATACTGTGAATGCAGGTTTTAGTTATCGATTGGGATATGGATGTTTGTCAGATACCCTTTATTTTGATCATAATGGGGCGCATGATGTAAATAAATGGACCTGGGTGGTGAATAGTATCGATACGGCAAGAACACAAAATATAGTTCGCGTATTTTCTTCCAATAGTGTAAACAATATTCAACTTAGTGTAACTAATGGTGTTTGTACTGATACTTCATCTGCTGTTATTACCTTGAACAATGAAGTGAAGGCGGCCTTTACTATGGATAAGATCATATGTCCCGAAGATCCTTTACCTGTGATCAATACCAGTAGTGGCACCATTGATGCTTATCGATGGAATTTTGATATCATCGGCACCAGTAATCAGAAAAATCCTCCACCATTTTTATGGCCCACTCTGGGAAGAGAGGCTTATTATACAGTGAAGCTGACGGTCTATAATTTTACACTTGGCTGCGCTGATAGTACGCGTAAAACACTTACAGTATTAGATCATTGCCTGATAGATATCCCTACTGCATTTACACCAAATAATGATGGGTTAAATGATGGGTTTCATCCGCACAATGCGCTGAAGGCCGATAATTTTACGTTTAAGGTTTTCAATCGCTGGGGGCAAATTATATTTCAATCCCGCAACTGGCAGGAAAAATGGGATGGCACGATCAAAGGAATTAAGCAGGCCCCCGGAGTTTATGTCTGGATGCTGAGTTATACAGAAAAAGTAACCGGCAAACAAGTATTCCGAAAAGGAACCGTTATGCTTATTCGCTGAGTCTCACCTCTCACTACTCACTGCTCACTGCCCACCTATTGACTTCTTCACTTATTCACCTATCTTTGCCCATGGCAACAAGAAATTCGCGCCTGAACTCCCAGGCCAGCTCCAAATTACCAACTACAAAATTTTTCGGCGAAGGACTGACCTTCGATGATGTACTATTAATGCCTGGTTATAGTCAGGTGCTTCCCCGCGATGTAGACATCAAAAGCCGTTTAACTAAAAACATTACGCTCAATGTTCCATTGCTGTCTGCAGCCATGGATACTGTAACAGAAGCCTCTCTTGCCATTGCATTGGCACGAGAAGGAGGTCTGGGTATTCTTCATAAGAATATGAGTATTGAAAAGCAGGCCGAGCAGGTGCGTAAAGTAAAAAGAAGTGAGAGTGGTTTGATACTGGATCCGGTGACTCTTACTGCAGATGCTACCATTGGTGATGCACTTCGATTGATGCGCGAGAATAAGATCGGAGGAATCCCCATCATTGAAAAAAATGGTAAGCTCGTAGGCATACTTACCAATCGTGATCTGCGATTTGAGGATAATCCAAAAAGAAAAGTGAGTGAGGTGATGACGAAGGAGAATCTTTTTACAGCGCCGGAAGGAACGAATCTGAAACAAGCAGAAGAATTATTCAAGCAGACCAAGGTGGAGAAACTGCCTATTATAAATAAGAAGGGAAAACTTACCGGACTGTTTACCTACAGTGATATTTTAAAATTAAAAAGTCATCCTAATGCAGTGAAAGATGCATTCGGAAGATTGTTAGTAGGTGCTGGTATTGGTATCACTGCAGACATTTTAGATAGAGTATTCGCATTGCAAACAGTAGGTGTGGATGTAGTAGCCCTTGATAGTGCGCACGGACATAGTAAAGGAGTGATACAGGCTTTGAAATCGGTAAAAAAGAATTTTAAGAATTTAGAAGTGATTGCTGGCAATGTGGGTACTGCGGAAGGAGCAAAAGCATTGGCAGAAGCGGGTGCGGATGCTGTGAAAGTGGGTATTGGTCCAGGTTCTATTTGCACTACACGTATTGTTGCCGGTTCGGGAGTACCACAACTTACTGCTATTATGGAGGCCGCTTCCGTATTGAAATCTAAAAAAGTTGCAGTGATTGCCGATGGAGGTATTCGTTATACAGGAGATATGGTGAAAGCTTTAGCTGCTGGTGCCAATTGCGTGATGATGGGAAGCATATTTGCCGGCACGGAAGAAAGTCCGGGAGAAACTATTATTTATGAAGGAAGAAAGTTCAAAGAATACAGAGGCATGGGTTCGCTGGGTGCTATGGCCACAGGCAGCAGTGATCGCTATTTCCAGGATGTGGAAGATGATGTGAAAAAATTCGTTCCTGAAGGGATTGAAGGAAGAGTGGCTTATAAAGGATTTTTAAAAGAGGTGGTTTACCAATTTACAGGAGGCTTAAGAGCTGGGATGGGTTATTGCGGCGCAGCAAATATGGCGGCATTACAAGAAGCAAAATTTGTAAAGATCACCAATGCAGGAATGCGCGAGAGCCATGCTCATGATATTGAGATCACGAAGGAGGCGCCGAATTATTCAAGGAAATAAAGAAAGTTGAGAGGTTGAGTGGTTGAGTGGCCACGCAAACTATTTGAGTTTGTACTCAACAGCTCAACTCCTCAACCCTCCGTCCTCACTTCAAAAACAATCACCTGCTTCCTGTACGCTTTCACATGAATACCATTCTGAAATGCGGGCTCCCATTTCGCCGCTTTTCTTAATACGCGAACGGCTTCCTGTTCCATGCCATAACCATGATTGGTAAGAGGTTCTATATCACTAACATTTCCTTCCTTATCTACCACGAATCTGATCACCACAGAATATCTTCCTTCAGGCGCACTGTTATTCACAGGTACTTCCGGGTTCAGATTACGCTCCAGGAATTTTTTCCAGTCGCCATTGAATCTGGCTTCAACTTCTACTGTATTAACTATTCCACCATCATCCTCTTTCTTAAGATCGTATAATCCTTTGTCATCTCCGGGTACCGGATCTTTGGGTTTTTGTAAACCATCATCCGGATCTCCTACTAGTTTTTTATCGCCGATCGCAGCGCTGTCGAGATCGGAGAAGGAGGTGATCGGTTCCACCACTTGCTTATCTACGATCTTGATTTCAGCAATATATTTTTCAGTTTTTGTATCCTTTACTTCGTCTTTAGGTCTTTCTGGTTCTTTTAATGGTTTATCCTCCTTAACAGAAATAACAGTTGGAGCAGCCGTATAACTGAACCTTTGCTTATTCTCCCGTTTTGCATTAGCATATAGGGTAAATGCGCAAGCAGCCACTACAAACATACCGGTAAAAAGCAGAGCCTTTCCGATTCGCTGCTGGTAATGGGTACGCAGTTCATAGGCGCCATAATCTTTGTTCCTGCCATCAAATACAATATCATCGATGGTGGCGGTAAGAAGTAGTTCCTTTTTCATGTTTGTGGTATTCATAATAAGATGAAGCAGCAGAAAGATTTCCATAAAGATTTTGTTTTATGGAAAATTGACTGTTAAGCATCGTGAAGGGAACAAAAGGTAGAAAAGTGAATAGGTGAATAAACCAGTGGAGGTTGAGAATTAGTAATTATTTTTACCAAAAAGAAACTTGTCCCGCTACACTAATCTTTTTCTCTCCCTGCTTTCAGGTCTGCTGCTATTCGCGGCATGGCCCGTTTCTCCATTTACTTTTCTGATATTTTTTGCCTGGCTGCCCCTGCTATGGATGGAAGAAAATGTGAAAAGCAGAAGACATTATTTTTTACTGGTGTACCTGGCCATGTTTATCTGGAACGTTTCTACCACCTGGTGGATATGGAATGCCTCTGTGCCTGGAGCAGTAGCTGCATTTTTGGCAAATAGTTTTTTGATGTGCCTGCCATGGATGGGCTACCGGATAGTGAAGCATCGACTCGGTGAAAAAATAGGGTTCGCTTCACTGGTGGTATTCTGGATGAGCTTTGAGTATTTTCATCTTCATGACTGGGGCCTGAGCTGGCCCTGGCTAACGCTGGGAAATGTTTTTGCCACCCGCACCGAATGGGTTCAATGGTATGAATATACAGGTAGTAGTGGTGGTAGTTTATGGGTAATAGGGATGAATGTTTTTCTTTTTATGCATTTAAAGAAAAATAGTAACCGACCGGAAAAAAGATCTTATAAATTTCTGCTTATCACGTTTGCATTATTTGCCATTCCCATTTTAGTATCAAGATTTGTTATAAAACCCGCATCCTTAAATAGTGCTGCAGATAATGTCGTGGTAGTGCAACCCAATATCGATCCTTATGAAAAAATATCTACGGGCAGTTTTGAGGCTCAGATGGAAAAACTGATACGGGTCTCAGAAAAACAAGTCGACAGCAATACGCGTTTACTGATATGGCCGGAAACAGCACTTTATTCTGAAAATCGAATTGACGAAGCGGGTATGAAAAATAATTTTTTCCTGGCACCTCTTTGGGATTTTTTGAAAAAACATCCTGAACTAACCTTGTTTACAGGTATTGAAAGCTATCGTCAATTTGATCATCCGACAAAATATACAGACCGCTTTAATAATATTTATTTTGAATCTTATAATGGTTCGGTATTAATGGATAGCAGTGGTACCCTGGCCTTTTATCATAAATCTATGTTGGTTCCCGGAGTGGAAACACTACCCTGGTTCTTAAAATTCATCAGCAGTTGGTTTGAAAAATTCGGTGGAACCACGGCCGGATATGCCCGGCAAGAAGATAGAACTGTGCTTGCAGATAAACATGGCTTTAAAATTGCACCCGCTATCTGTTATGAAAGTGTATATGGAGAATATCTCAGTCAGTATGTTCGGAAGGGAGCTAATCTGATCTGTGTAATTACCAATGATGGATGGTGGAAGAATACCCCGGGACATAAGCAGCATATGAATTATGCCAGGCTTCGGGCAATTGAAACGCGTACCTGGGTAGCAAGAAGCGCGAATACGGGCATTAGTTGTTTTATTGACCC
>JAYTXP010000315.1:0-5448 GCA_043742885.1 Chitinophagaceae bacterium
TCCCTCCATGATCCTCAAAACTCACTTCAATTCTTAAGACCGTGCTGCTACTTACTCCAGGAGTATAATTGTAACTGAAATTATAAGCCAGCAAATAATGCGTTTCATATAATTGCTGTATCAATAACTGATTACTTGCATCCGCATAAACACGGATACTTCCGCGATACATTCCTGTTTCATCTGTGATCCTTCCTGTAATATTAATCGGAATACCACTGCGCAGTAATTGATTGGCAGTGGGGGTGCTAATCACAACAACAGGAGGTATACTATCAACCGCATTATAATTTGCACCGCCGCCAATTCCATTCAGACCACCATCATCCGTATTGCCTGAAGACTTGGAACAGGCCTGCAACAGGATTAAGAAGAACGTGGAGAGAAAAATGAATTTGAAATAGTTCTTGTACATATTAATCTTTCATATCTTTTTCTTCTTTCGGATCACTTGTCCCGAATGCGGTGAACAAATTCGTTTTTTTCAACTCCTCAAATAAGTCAGCAACAAAAGTCTGATGGCTAGAAACAACAAAGCAGGGGTATTGATGGTCATGTCCATACCGTAAAGATGCAAAAAAGCTGCAATTAATTCGTTATGAATTGCAATACCCTCTCAATACCCTTGCCTTCAACACAAAAAGCTAACCTGCTATTTCGTAAAAAAACCCCTTACCAATCTTACTATTGAGGCCAGGATAAATATTCCACCCAACATGGCCACAATGGATGAACCCGCAGGAAAATCGTAATGAAAGGAAAAATATAAGCCAAGGAAGGATGCCACTATGCTGATGATCATAGCGATAATCACAACCATCGAATAGTTTTTGGATAATAAAATAGCAGAAACGGCCGGTATGATAAGAAAAGAAAATACCGGTATCACCCCATTTACACGAACAGCAAAAACAATAGCCAGTCCTATTGAAATGTAAAAAAGAAAATTCCAGATATTGAAGATCCCCACGAGGTGATTCTCACCATTTTCAAAGGATTTGGTCAATGCAAAAAATTTTCTGAAGAAAAGCACCTGTAATAGTGCAATAGCCGAAAAAATAATTCCTATCAGTTTGATGGTCTCAGTACTTACAGAAAGAATATTTCCAAATAATACTTCCTGAATATCCGAATCACCATGAGGAGTCTTCGAGATAAATAATACAGTTAAAGCGGATGTAAATGCATATAAAATTCCAATAATTGCTTCCTGTTTCAACCGTTTATCGCGGATACTGATGAATGACATTAATATGGCACCTACCAATGTAAAAATCAGTGGAATGGAGGTTAGACCTGCGCCAATAAAAGCAGCAAATGCCACACCCAGGGAAGATATCTGTCCCAGGGCCAGGTCCACAAATACAATTCCCCTGCCCACCACGTGAACCCCCAGATAGGACAAAAGTAGGCCGGTAATTATAGCCACTTCGAAGGCCTGAACCATAAACGGAAGATGAAACATTTCAAACATAGATTCAATTTTTTAGGAAGATCTCATTTTAATATAGCTGTCAACTGATTAATATTATAATCAAAAAGGTCAAAATAATTCTTTATACCGTCAAAGGCACCTACCGATGTGGCTAAGGTTAATTCCTTGACACCTGTTTGACGGGAAACAACATCTGTGGAATTAGTTGTGAAATAAGGCGAAGAAATAATCACTTTTATCTTGTTGGCGCTGATCTCTCTGATCACCTTCACTAATTGCGAAGGGGAAGGCGGGATACCAGGTTTTGGCTCCATGAAATCTACGATCTGCAACCCAAATCGCGTTTCAAAATACACCCATTCGTTGTGGTAGGCAATGATCTTTGTCCCTTTGAAAGCAGCCATCTTACCCATCCATTCCTTCATTTTATCGTCTATTCTTTTAATGAAGGTTTGCAGGTTGGCTTCGTAAAATGACTTGTTAGACGGATCTACTCTCTCCAATCCATTTGCAATATTCCGCGCAATGATCTTTCCATTCATCGGGTCCAACCAGTAGTGTGGATTGCCATAGATATGGATATCACCTTCAGCCCGGTTCACAGAAGAAGGCACCTGCAATAGTGAAACACCTGGTGAAGCATCTACATAGCCTGCCGAACCACGCTGAATTTTAGTGTTTCGGGAACTCGTCAGCAATTGCGGAGACCATCCTGTTTCCAGATCGAGGCCCACTGTTACAAACAGGTCAGCATTGAAAAGGCTGATAATATAACTCGGCTTAGGATCCACAAAATGCGGGTTCTGGTAACCTGTAGCGATGGAGTTTACCGAAACTTTATTACCTCCTATTATTTCGGTAATGCTTCGAAGATCAGTAGTGGTAGTAACCACTTTAATTGTACCTGCATTAGCCGAAAAGGCTACACTTAATAAAAGGGTGGCGAAAATTATTCTATTTCTCATGATAAAATATTTTATTTTATATTATTAATATTGATGAGCCCCATGGGCACCTATCACAAAGATCCAGCGAAGCCAGGCCTGCGCATACCGGGATTTATTATTGGTATCAGTTAATTTGGCCTCCAGTTCCAGTTTGGAAAACTCTGTTGCATACCATCCTGCTGTAAGTGAATACGCATGATCCACCAACAACTTATTTACTGGCAGCTGGGCATAATCATACATTCCGGTAAGAAACCAGCGTTTTGACATTTGATATTGCATAAATGAGTATAGGCCAAATGAATGCTGGGATAGAACCTGGGTTAGTGCAGCTTTATGAAAAAATAATTCTGTTTGCCAGGTAAAGGAACGATAGGTATTCATTTTTACCGGTTTCCATTTATAGGTGAGGTCAATCGTGCCTATGCTGGTCTGCCGCGCCGAATCATTAGGCCCCGTCAAACCCGATAATCCCAGCTCTAATGTTGCATTTTCATTCAATGTAAAAAAATTTTTCAGGTGTGCGAGATAGAGCATCCTGTTATTTTCGCCCCTGAAAAAAACTGGAGCTTCATTTTTTCCAGAGGTTATTTGCACGATCATTTCCTGGTAAAATTTCTTATTGGGAACCAGCCAGCTTATTGACACACCTTCATCATTCAGGCCTTCATCGCCAAAATAATTTACGTAGGCGTTGGGCATGTCTATAAAAGGAAGCGCATGAGGATGCATGGCATTGATTCGACCCACAGCTTGCCGGAATTTTCCCAATTTCAACTGCAACTTGGCTGGCAGTGATAAACTGGTAAGGTATCCTTCCTCTACTGCAGCTCCATATTTCCCTGTTTCAGGGTCTCGGCCAAAAGTGAAGAAAAAATCTGCGCGAACATAAGGATCTACGTTGGCCTGCATAGATATTTCCGTTTCATTAAGATAGGTATTGAAATTCTTTTTGCCCCGATTGATATAAGAACCCCGGAAATCTCCTATCACACCAATATCAGGATTAGCCGAAATTCCTAAGCGAAGCTGCGGGTTGATAGCCGGATCAGTATTGTTTGTCTTTATCTGGTCTTCGATCTCCTTCATAAGTATCGAATCCGCCTTAGTACTATCGGGTGTTACCTGTGCTGCGGCAATTGTTCGACTGATAAAAAAAATAACAATCAGGAAGGAATAACGAAGAACCGGTTGTGGCCGGAATAACATAGTTTAATTCATTTAACTGTAAAAAATAAAAAAATTCACCATAAAATATGGTATCTCTGGATTACAGTTATAGAACGGGAGGGCCCCGTCCGGAAAGATCATCCTTATTTACAGAATTGATCAGGTTGGAAAAATCAATCAGTTTATCATTATACAGGGGGAAAATTCCGGTGCAGGAAATATATTCGGCCGGCTGGGCGTCCTTACCTATCTGGAAATCACAAATGGAACAACCTTTTGTAATTGAAACGGTTTCTTTATTAAGATTATACTGATCATGATTATTATGGGAATGCAATGCTTTTTCCGCAAGGATAAACATGAACATGGCAAAGAAGCAGGTAGCTGTAACCTTCCTAATATGCTGTAGTTTGTTCTTCACGAGGCGAAGTTAATAAAAATTGCAACAATGATTCAAAAAAAAATTCAAGCCATGAGCTTGGTTGATTGTTCATCAGGGAGATTCATAATCAATTGAATTTAACGGGAATATTCAGATATAGTAAATCCGATACCTAAATTGTATATTTAATCAAACAGCGGTTTCAATGATCACCAGTATATTCAGGTCGGTTTCCATATTAATGGTATTAATTTTATTCTATGGTTGTGGAAAAAATGATCTGCCCGCCCCAGATCCCTGCAAAGGAGTGAATTACGATATCATTTATTTTAAAACAGAATCCATTGGTAACCTCACTAATGGCACCATTACTATTAATTATCCCGCAGGTGGCGATAGTATCCGCTATCAATTAAATAATGGAAGTTTTCAAACTTCTAATTATTTTTCAAATCTTGCTCCCGGAAATTATGTGCTTACCGTGAAGAATACGAAAGGATGCACCGATACGGCGCAGATCACTCTATTGAACTACGGACCGAAATATGCCTTAGTGAAACAAATCATTAATGGATACTGCGGCCCCTGTCATCTGAATGCTGGACAAAATGGAAATATGAATTTTGATACTGATGCGGGCATTATCAACAATTGGACTCGCATTAAGGCTAGGGCGGTAGATGGTACTCCTTCTTTCATGCCGCAGGCGCCGAATAGTCCGCTAACCGCTCCCGACAAACAGAAGATTGTTGATTGGGTCAATGCAGGGCATCGACAGCTGGATTAATTTTTAGGATTTCACTTTCAGCATCGCCCTTACATACTGGTGAACACCATTTTGCAAACGTGCGTAATAAACCCCCGGAGCAAATGCCTCCGTATCCAGGTTCACCGTATAAATGCCTGCTGCAGGATAATTTGTATCGACCGGCACATTCATCAGTCTTCCCAGCGTATCAAATATCTGTATCAAAGTATATCCTCCCTCTGTACTGAATTTAATCGTAGTACTTCGGGTAAATGGATTTGGATAATTGCTGATTGAAGCATTTCCTACTGACACGGGAGGAGGCGTAATACCACTGCAAACGCCAGCCTTCAACAAAGGCAGACTTTGTAGAGTAGTATTTACATTCGGAGGGAAAAGGGAGTCCACCACATTTTTCTCAAGGCAGAACCACTTTTCCAGGATGGTCGCATAAATACTCCGGATATCATATTGCATAGGAATATTATCATTCACCGTAGCGGATGAAGGCAGCGTTGGATTAACTCCCAGCATACCTGGATCTATCTGCGAACCGAACAGAAATGATGGAGCCGCTGCGCCATGATCTGTACCTGTACTGGAATTGGATTTGATACGGCGACCAAATTCACTATAGGTCATTCCGATTACCCTATCTTCTACTCCAAGAAACTTAAGGTCACCCTGAAAGGCCTTGATGGCATCCGATACCCTGCCAAGGAGGGTTGCATGTGCTCCAATAGAGGTATCTGAAGCATTCACTTGC
>JAYTXP010000316.1:0-10221 GCA_043742885.1 Chitinophagaceae bacterium
AGTTTCTCAGTGATTAGTAGTTCACTGGGCATTATTTTCTACAGTTTTTAGGCGACGGGGAATGAAATCTTCAAGTTTTGCCATACGATTGCAATTTGATTTTCAAACTGATTGTATGACCCAGAATTATGCTATTTTTTTGCCTTGGTATTAATTTTGTAAAAGAGATAATAGCCAGTCACCGGTAAAAATATTTGTCCAAAAATGGACATAGACTTGAAAAAGTCTTTAAACGGCCTCTTAGGTGGAAGAGGATGGTGGCTTGTAAAAGGGGCCTTGGTTCGGGGCCCCTTTCTTTTGCCCTTTTTTGAATGATTAGAACTTCCCGAATTCTTTTTCTATTTTTGCCTTTTACAAGTCTATGCAATACAACACTTCCCGTAACCAACTCATCATGCGAGAGTATGGCAGGCACGTTCAAAAAATGGTGGAACATATTCTCACTATTGAAGACCCTGAACGCCGTCAGGCCAATGCTCATGCCGCTATTGAACTAATGGGTTTTCTTAATCCGCATTTGAAAAATGTGGAGGATTTCCGTCATAAACTCTGGGACCACCTGTTTCTTATAGCAGATTTCAGTCTGGATGTTAAATCTCCCTATCCTATTCCAACAAGAGAATCGCTGAAAGCCAGGCCAGACCCATTGCCATACCCTAAGCGTTATCCAAAATTGTTACACCTGGGTAAGAACCTTGAAGAGATCATCAATAAAGCACTGAAAGAAGAGAATCCTGAAAAGAAACTGGGATTCGCTAATGCCATTGCCTATTATATGAAGCTGGCCTATAATAACTGGCATAAAGAGCAGGTACATGATGATGCTATTCAGAGTGAATTAAATACTATTACCCAGAATCAGCTCACTTTTACTAATACCCCTTATGTAAAAGCCTTCCGCCTTCAGCCTGAGAACAATGAACGCGGACGCGGTGGTTATAAGCGCGGGGGTAAGTTTCAGCAACGCAGTGGTGGTGGCAGCGGTGGACAAAGAAGAGATAACCGCGACAACCGAGGCGATAACCGTGGCGGAGGAGGAGGATTTAAGAAGAAAAGATTCTAAGAGAGTTTAAAGGTTAGGGATTAGAGCCCTTGCTCTTCAGATTTTATTGTTCAAATAACAAATTATAAGAAGCCGGTAATGCCGGCTTTTTTATTTTTGCTTCAGCCCTAAACTCTAAACCTTCAACCCTCAACTCTCCAAATGTTTTCTTTCGAAGTATACGGTGGCAAAAAATTAAATGGCGAAATAATTCCGCAGGGAGCAAAGAATGAAGCACTGCAGATCATCAGCGCTGTTTTGCTTAGCGCTGAGAAGATCACTGTTTCTAATATTCCTGATATTATAGATGTAAACCTGCTGATCGAATTATTGCAGGAAATGAATGTGCGGGTTGAAAGGCCCAGCCGCGATACCTGTATTTTTCAGGCTCATGATGTCAATATCGATTATCTCCATAGCGAAACATTCAGAAAAAAATCGGGTCGTTTACGCGGATCGATCATGTTGGCAGGACCCGTACTTGCTCGTTATAAAAAAGCATTTATTCCAAAGCCGGGAGGAGATAAGATCGGAAGGCGAAGATTGGATACTCATATACTTGCTTTTGAACAACTAGGTGCAAAATTTCAATACGCTGAAGAAGGATTTTTTCATTTGCATGCATCCGAACTTAAGGGTACTGAAATTTTATTGAATGAACCATCTGTTACCGGCACAGCCAATATCATAATGGCCGCTACTCTTGCAACTGGCCGAACTACCATTTACAATGCCGCCTGTGAACCCTATATTCAGCAGCTCTGCCATATGCTGAACAGAATGGGGGCAAAAATTTCAGGAATAAGAAGCAACCTGCTGATCATTGACGGCGTAGATCAATTGGGTGGCACTACACATCGACTTCTTCCGGATATGATTGAAGTGGGGTCATTCATTGGACTTGCTGCCATGACTCAAAGTGATATTACAATTAAAGGCGCAGGTATTTCACACCTTGGAGTTATTCCCGATAAGTTCAGGCAATTGGGAATTCAATTAGAATTTATTGGTGACGATATTCATATTCCTTCCCAGGATATCTATGAAATAAAAACTTTTCTTGATGGATCAGTGATGAATATATCTGATCATCCATGGCCAGGATTTACTCCCGATCTTTTAAGTATTGTACTTGTTACAGCTATACAGGCAAGAGGCTCAGTGCTCATTCATCAAAAAATGTTTGAGAGCAGATTATTCTTCGTGGATAAGCTGATCGATATGGGTGCACGTATCGTGCTATGCGATCCGCATCGCGCTGTAGTGATCGGATTGGAAAGAGAAGTGGCACTGCGCGGCATTACTATGAGCAGTCCCGATATCCGCGCCGGTGTGGCCCTGCTTATCGCCGCACTTTCTGCTGAAGGAAAAAGTGTGATACAAAATATAGAACAGATCGACCGAGGATATCAATATATTGATGAAAGATTGCGGTTGCTTGGTGCAGACATTAAGCGGTTGAGTAGTTGAGCTGTTGATATCCTGCCTGCCGCAGGCAGGGTTGAGCATACAGCCCATTAAACATTCTAAACCTCTAAACTATGCATGACATTTTCCTCCATAAGCCCATACTAGAAAACGATACTGTTCTGCTGCGCGCAATAGAACCAGGTGATTGGAAGCATTTGCTTCCTTTTTCTTTAAATGAACCTGATATCTGGAAATTTGGTTTAGTCACAGCCGCTGGAGAAGAGAATCTGCGTAATTATGTGAATGCTGCAGTGAAAAATCTGGAGGATAAAAAAGAGTATACATTTATTGTATTCGACAAGCGCAGAAACAAATTTGCCGGAAGTACCCGATTCTATGATATCAATCCTGTTTTCTCAAGTACCCAACTGGGATATACCTGGTATGGAGGCGAATTTCAGCGAACAGGATTGAATCGCTATTGCAAATTTCTTCTTTTCTCTTATGTATTTGAAGAATGGGGTTTGGAAAGATGCGAGTTGCGCGCCGATAAAAATAATTTTAAAAGCGTGAATGCCATGAAGTCCATTGGCTGCGTGGAAGAAGGTATTCTGCGTAGTCATATGCCATTGGTAAATGGCGGAAGAAGAGATAGTATTGTTTTGAGCATGCTAAAGGAAGAATGGCTGAATGGAGGAAAAGAATATTTGCTTCAAAAGATACGCTGACCATTATTCTTATATGGCTATTTTTGCGGCCACTGCATGAGCCTCCCTTCCCATAAAATGATCATCATTGCTGCTCCATCCGGAGCGGGAAAAACATCTGTGACCCGTCATCTCCTTTCTTCCTTCCCTGATCAACTGGCATTCTCTGTTTCCTGCGCCACCAGATTACCAAGGGAAAATGAAACAGACGGAGTGGACTATTATTTTATTAATCCGGATGAATTCCTAACAAAAATCGAAGAGCATCAGTTCGTAGAATGGGAAATGGTGTATCACGATAAATTTTATGGTACCCTTCAGTCCGAATTAAACAGGATCTGGGCCGAAGGCAAGCATCCTTTACTCGATGTGGATGTAAAGGGAGGCATCAACATACAAAATCAGTATCCTGATACCAGCCTGTCACTTTTTATTGAACCTCCTTCTATTGAAGAGCTTGAAAGAAGGCTAAGAACCAGAGGTACAGAAACGTCTGAGTCGCTGAAGGCACGTATAGACAAAGCCTCTTATGAACTGACTTTCAAGGATCAGTTTGACCATGTAATTGTCAACGATACATTGCAAAGAGCCTGCAAGGAAGCTGAAAAGCTGGTAATGGATTTCTTAACTGGTCCCTAATTTGAAGCAGATTATCTTTGCCGAATGGTTCTTCTGAATACCATATTATTTTTTATTCTCACACTCTTACTGATGGCATTTTTTGCCGGTATTGAAATGGCTTTTTACAGCGCCAACCGGCTTAGCCTGGAGATCAAAAAAAAAGAGGCCGGCAGTTCTATGCTGGTGCTTTCCAAATTCATTGAATCGCCGGCAAAGTTTCTGGGCACTACACTTACAGGGTTCAATCTTTTTCTTGTGTTTCTTGGATTACAGATCAGCGCAGTAATGCAACCACTTTGGAACAATCTTCATGTTCCTGCTACACCACGCATACTTGCTGAGATCGCCCTTGCCACTTTTATAGTGTTGTTACTGGCTGAATTTATTCCCCGTGCTTTTTTCCGTGCAGGAAGTAATAAGTTATTGTTGCGTTTCGCTCATGTGGCCGATTTTTTTTACCAGATGTTCTCTCCTGTTGCAGACCTGTTAATCAATCTTGCCGGATGGATATTAAAATATGTTTTCAATGTACGTATCGATCATACCAAGGACCCTCTTAACAGAAATGATCTGAAACATCTTTTTCTTAAGAAGGATGAAGGAGAAAGGCAGGACCGAAATGCCCAGCTGATGGAAAACGCGCAGGAATTGCCTAAGGTTAAGATTCGCCAATGCCTGGTGCCAAGAAAAGAAATCATTGGTTTAGATAGTAGAGAAAGTATAGAGGCATTGAAGCAAAAGTTTGTTGACACTAAGCTTAGTAAGCTTTTGGTCTTCGAAGGAAATATCGATCATATCATTGGATATGTTCATCAGTTAGATCTTTTTAAAGCACCCAAAACTATAAAAGAAGTTTTATTGCCCATACCGGCCGTGCCTGAAAGTATGAGTGCCGCTGACCTTATCAGTAAATTTTCCCGCGAAAGAAAAAGTATTGCCTGGGTGGTTGATGAATTTGGCGGAACCGCCGGCATCATTACTATGGAAGATGTGCTGGAAGAATTGTTTGGAGAGATCCAGGATGAATATGATACCGAAGATTTCGTAGAAAAACAGCTATCGGAGAATGAATACATGTTCTCCGGCCGCCTGGAACTGGATTACCTGACTGAGAAATACGGTTTTGAATTTGGTGAAGAAGAAACGGAGACGCTTTCAGGATATATCATCAATTATCATGAGACCATACCAAAACAAAAAGAAAGGATCATTATTGACGACTATGAATTTGATATCGTACATGTTAGTGATACAAGAATCGAGATCGTAAAAATGAAAAAACTGAAATAGCCTCTTCGTTTAATCCCATCTATCTATTAACTACGAACTATATTTGCCCCCATGGCCTTACTTGATTTCCTAAATAAACGTGCTAGCGAAGAGAATGCAGAAATGTCTTTCATCGATCACCTGGAAGCACTTCGGTGGCACCTGTTACGTTCTGTAGTGGCCGTTGTGATTGGTGCTATTGTGGTAATGATCTATGCTAATGAAATTGTTGATGGTATTCTTATGGCCCCTACCCGGGCCGATTTTGTTTCTTCCCGTTGGCTTTGCAGCCTTGGGCACAAGATAGGTATCGGCAATACACTATGTTTTCCTCCGGTGCAAGCCAGATTTCTCGAGAACCAAATGACCGGACAATTCATTTCCTATTTCACCATTGGCTTTGTTGGAGGTTTCATCATCGCTTTCCCTTATATATTCTGGGAATTCTGGCGTTTTGTAAAGCCAGCCCTTTCTCAAAAAGAATTGAAGAAAACAAGAGGCGTGATAGTCTGGGTAACCTTATTATTTTTTACCGGCGTTTTGTTCGGATATTATATTCTTACCCCTTTCATGGTGAATTTTTATTTCAATTTTAAACTAAGTCCTCAGATCCTCATCATGCCTTCCTTCTCCGATTATATGGAGAATCTTATCTATACCACCGTGGGAATAGGTATACTTTTCCAAATGCCGCTTCTGATCATGGTATTGGCCCGGATTGGTATTGTTACAGGAAAGTTTCTTAGAAAATATCGTCGTCATGCCTTTGTGATCATTCTGATCGCTGCAGCTATAATCACTCCTTCAACAGATCCATTCAGTCTTACCATTGTTACCATTCCGCTCTATGCCTTATTTGAAGCCAGCATTATTGTTGCTTCAAGAATTAATAAAAGGCAGGCGGAAGAGGCGAAGGAATGGAGCTAGTCAGCGATCAGCCTGAATAAGCTAACTTTGACAATATAAATTCAACTATATGCACGCAGCTTTTGATATGCACAAACCGATTGCCGTAGGCAGTGACCATGCGGGCTATGATTATAAAGAACAGATCATTTCTCTGCTGGAAGGAAAGGGATTTACTTTCACTGATTTCGGTACACATAGTAAAGATTCGGTAGACTATCCTGATTTTGCCCATCCGGTAGCTTCTGCGGTAGAAAAGGGAGAAGCCTCCTTTGGCATCCTGATCTGTGGCAGTGCTAACGGTGTAGCCATTACTGCCAATAAGCACCAGGGCGTTCGTGCGGCCATTTGCTGGGGTGAAGAACTGGCCAAACTAGCTCGTGAACATAATGATGCAAATATCATCTGCATTCCCGCCCGTTTCGTAAGAGAAGGCGATGCTGAAAAAATGGTGGCCATATTCATGACCACCGATTTTGAAGGAGGCCGCCATGCCAACAGGGTAAAAAAGATCGCCTGTGTCTGATCGCCGTTCTTCCAATTTTTGAGCGCTTCTTCCGGGAAGTAATTATTTTAGTTCCCTAAACTCAACACATGACCAAACGAATCATCGGATTGTGCTTGCTTTTTCTTCCTACTATGCTGTATGCGCAGAAAAAGGATAAAAACGCAGTTAAAGCCGCCGCATCTATCACAGCTGAAGCGCTTAAAAAGCATCTTTATATAATTGCCAGCAAAGAAATGGAAGGAAGAGATACTCCTTCGCCGGGATTGGAAAGAGCAGCCAGCTATATTGAAAATACTTTCAAAAACCTGGGACTGACCGCTGGAAATAATGGAAGCTATCGCCAGAATTATACTTTATTCCGTGATTCAATAGCCGGCGCTACCCTTAAAGTAAATGGCAGCAATATGGAGTACAATAAAGATTTCCTGCCACAAGCAAATAGTTTTGCTGCCACCATGCGATTCTCTGAAGTCGTTTTTGCGGGTTATGGTATCAGCGACGGAACTGTGCGTGATGATTATAAGGATCTGAAAGTTGGGGGGAAGCTGGTCATGGTTGCCGATGGTAATCCTGCGGATTATAAATCTACACAGACAGGATTCAATAGTCCTTCATCTGTAAATGGTAAAATGAATGCTGCACTGCAACATGGCGCTGCAGGTTTGATCATTATTTATAATTCTTTGGTACGCAGAACAGGTAATCAGGGCGGAGGTTATAGCATGAACGGATACAAGGCAAGTCAGCCTGTATTTACTTTTTCCGCTACTGCAGATGTAGCAGCAAAGATCATGGGTGAGGATGGAAAAGGAATATTTGATAAACTTAAAGCCGGGTCCCTGGTCGCAAAAACATATCCTGCAGAGATCGATATGCAATATGATAAAGTAACAAAAACTGCTCAGGCAGGAAATGTGATCGGTGTATTGGAAGGAACAGATCTGAAGGATGAATATGTTTTCATTACTGGCCACTATGATCACCTCGGAAAAAGAGGCGATTCAGTAATTTATTATGGTGCGGATGATGATGGTAGTGGAACCACTGCCGTTATGCAGATCGCTGAGGCATTTGCCAATGCGAAAAAAGATGGCCACGGTCCACGTCGTACTATGGTCTTTATGACAGTTAGTGGTGAAGAAAAAGGACTTTGGGGTTCTAACTATTATACGAATCACCCGGTGTTCCCTCTCGATAAAACAACAGTTGACCTGAACATTGATATGATCGGACGCATTGACGCTACCCGTAAACAGGGCGATTCTATGAATTATGTGTTTGTTGTAGGTGATGATAAGATCAGCACTGATCTGAAGATCATTAGTGAGGCGCAGAATAATCTCTATATTAAAATGGAACTGGATTATAAATTCAATGATCCTAATGATAAGAACCGGATCTATTTCCGCAGCGACCATTATAATTTCGCAGTAAAGGGCGTTCCTATCATTTTCTATTATGATGGAATGCTTGGTGCGGATTATCACCGTCCTACAGATACTCCTGACAAGATCTATTATGAATTAATGGCTAAAAGAACACAGCTGGTATTTTATACTGCCTGGGAAATGGCCAATAGAAATGAAATGCTGAAGAGGGATATTAAATTGGAAATACCTGGGAGATAAAGTTGAGAGGTTGAGGGGTTGAGAGCCTTCGGCTTAGTTGAGTGAACACTCGAATTATTTTGAGTGTTCACTCAACCCCTCAACCATTCTTCACCATCCTAAAATCCACGCAAACACCAATGGCGCCACAATGGTCGCGTCACTTTCAATAATATATTTTGGTGTATGAATGTCCAGTTTACCCCATGTGATCTTTTCATTGGGAACAGCTCCCGAATAAGAACCATAAGAAGTCGTGGAGTCGCTGATCTGGCAGAAATAACTCCAAAAAGGAACATCACGCCATTCCAGATCCTGGTACATCATTGGCACTACACAGATAGGAAAATCTCCCGCGATACCACCACCTATCTGGAAGAAGCCCACACCTTTCCCAGATGAATTGGCCCTGTACCATTCTGTAAGCCAAACCATATATTCGATACCGCTTTTTACAGTAGAAGCCTTCAATTCTCCTTTGATCACATAAGAGGCAAATATGTTTCCAGTCGTACTGTCTTCCCATCCTGGTACTACGATCGGAATATTTTTTTCTGCGGCCGCGATAATCCAGCTATCCTTTGGGTCGATCTCATAATATTGCTGCAATTCTCCACCCAGTACGGTCTTATATAAAAATTCATGAGGAAAATATCGTTCGCCACTTGCTTCGGCGTCCTTCCATTGTTTTACCAGGTGTTTTTGAAGACGACGAAATGCTTCTTCTTCGGGAATACAGGTATCTGTAACGCGATTGTAATGATTTTCCAGCAGATCCCATTCCTCCTGCGGAGTGAGATCACGATAATTCGGAATACGTTTATAATGTGAGTGCGCAACCAGGTTCATTACATCCTCTTCCAGGTTTGCACCAGTACAACTGATAATGTCAATCTTTCCCTGCCTTATCATTTCAGCAAGTGAAATTCCTAATTCTCCGGTACTCATGGCACCTGCGAGGGTTACCATCATTTTTCCTCCTTCGGCCAGATGGGTCTCATATCCTTTTGCCGCATCTACCAGTGCTGCCGCATTAAAATGTCTGAAATGGTGCTGAATGAATTGAGAAACGGGTCCCTTGATCATAATAAATTATTTTCTCCGCCTTCAGATCACAATTTGGTGAGACATTGCGGCCGGCCGCAAAAATAATTATTAGGCCGAATATAACAGCTACTAAAAAAACCGGCCACAAAAGTAACCAGGGCTAGTATCACAGACCAAAACTGAGTTTAGGATTTCTTGTATTTCTTATAACGATTCCAAGTCTTACCATCACCGGCTTTAAGTACCAGGCGGGAATCTGCATTTTCAACAGTAGCATAATATGCTGTGCCATCATTGTTGGCCACTTCAATCAATTCACTGATCCAGTATTCAGAGAATTTATTTTTTACTTCTCCCTGCAACATCAGCGGAAGATCTGACAGCGCCACATAACGCGTAGTACCCAGCCATACTCCATCAATATCATAGTAAGCAAATACATGCTTATCATTATATACAAAGCTGGCCATAAAATAATCTGCAGAGATCGTCCATTTCACGGTGCTGGCTCCGTTAAATTCTATGCGGAAAGCATCCAGGGCTTTTTGATTCACTTCAGGTTCGTTGGCAAATACCGGCAGCGTTGCTATTGCGAAGGCCAGTGTCATCAATACATTTTTCATGTTCTATAGTTTAAAGGTTTTGAGTTCCTAATTTTTGTCAGCCAGTTTGAATGATATGACGATCTAAAGCTACCCCGGGTTACAAGCAAACACAAGCCAAATATGTTTAATGGGTTACAATAAGGTATTAATGGAAAGCGCTGTTAATGAGCTTTAACAGAGGAATTTACGCTATCACCATTCATACTATTTTTAAACCGCTGAAATTAGAAATTTGGAATTCATCAATAGTATTTAGATATTTGTCTAAATATTTAAACAGAATGAATTCCGCCTTCAAAGCTTTAAATGATCCCACACGCCGGGCCATCCTTGAATTATTACAGGAAAAAGACCTTACGGCCGGCGAGATCGTTGAGCATTTTGACATCAGTGGACCCAGTATTTCTCATCACCTCGATATTTTAAGGCAGGCCGAACTGGTAAGCTCAGTAAAAGAAGGTCAATATATTTTTTATTCGCTCAATACCACCATTGTGGA
>JAYTXP010000317.1:0-4649 GCA_043742885.1 Chitinophagaceae bacterium
GAAGCGATCGCTGTTAGAATTATAGAACCCCAGTTACCCATATTAAGGGCCTTCTGAACGCTATCTGTATTGATACCAGCGTTGTCGCTAATGCGAACAAAAAAGGTACCTATGATTGAAAATAATATTCCAGTACCTGCGATCATCATTGGCAGAAGAATAGGGGCCATACCACCGAAATTATCAGTAGAGATCGTTTCCTGTCCAAGTACCATGGTCGCAAGAACTGTAGCTACATATGATCCGAAAAGATCGGCACCCATACCTGCAACGTCACCCACATTATCTCCAACATTATCAGCGATAGTGGCCGGGTTACGCGGATCATCTTCAGGAATACCTGCTTCTACTTTACCTACCAGGTCGGCGCCTACATCTGCTGCCTTTGTATAAATACCTCCACCTACGCGTGCGAACAATGCAATTGATTCAGCTCCGAGCGAAAAACCAGTAAGTACCTCAATGGTACGTACCATTTCTTCAGAGTTCACTGCCGCATCAGGAGCGAAGATCTGTTTGAATATAATGAACAATCCGCCAAGTCCGAGTACTGCCAATCCTGAAACACCAAGGCCCATTACGGAACCTCCGGTGAAAGAAACGTTTAATGCTTTACTAAGACTGGTACGTGCAGCTTGCGCTGTTCTGACATTGGCCTTGGTAGCCACCTTCATTCCTATATATCCGGCAGTAGCGCTGAATACGGCACCAATTACAAAGGCGCCGGCGATCAGCCAGTGTGAATGTGGATTGGCAGAGGCCATCACTGCCAGTAAAATGGAAACGATCACAACAAAATAACCAAGGATTTTCCATTCAGCTTTCAGAAAGGCCATTGCACCTTCAGCAATATGATCGCTGATCTCCTTCATTTTTTCATTACCGGCATCCTGTTTGGATATCCAACTGAATTTTACCAGTGTGTACAATAAGCCAATAATGCCCATTGCAGGAACGAGATAGAACAATTTGTCCATAAGCGTTGATACTTAATCTAAAATTTAGGTTCAGACCCTTTTTTGAGGGGCTGCAAAGATAAGGGAAAATTGCCTGAATGATATGCGGAAGCCTGCTTCAAATCCTTCAATTACAAGGCTATTTTTCTGTCTTTAATCTTTCAGATTTCAGGTAACAGGAGCGATTTGAAACTGGAGAAAGGCCTCTCCAAGGTTTTCCGTTATATCGCTGGCCATCATAGCTTCCATAGATAGCTTTTCAGCCGCAATATCTCCGGCTAAACCATGCATAAAAACACCCAGCTTTGCCGCATCAGCTGCTGAATAACCCTGGGCCCGCATACTAGTCAGGATACCTGTTAGTACATCGCCACTGCCCCCCTTGGCCATCCCTGCATTACCAGTATTATTAATGAAAGCCTTGCCATCAGGCAGGGCCACTAAACTATAATGGCCTTTTAATATAATAACCACTTTCAATTCTACGGCCTTGGTTATAGCCTTGTCTGCTCTTTCAAAATCATTAGCTGAAGAACCAAACATTCTTTCAAATTCCAGGGGATGCGGACTTAAAATCGTTCCGGAATTTATTTCAGAAAATAATGTAGGGTTCTCTGCAATTATATTCAGTCCATCCGCATCGATAACGCTGGCAAACTTTAATATACTGGCTAATAGTTCAACAGTGGTATCGGATGTTCCAATACCGGGACCAATACCCAGAGAAGAAAATTTATTCCAGTCAATATGTTCCAGGTCAAGACGATTAAATACCATAGCTTCCGGAACAGTAGTTTGAAGGATCTCAGTTCCTGCAAGTGGAGCGATCATCGTTAATAGTCCTGCGCCACTTCGAAGACAGGCTCTGGCTGCAAGAACGGCGGCACCCATTTTACCTGCTGAGCCGGCTAATAGAAGAGCGTGACCAAAATTACCTTTATGTGCGAATTTTTTTCGGGGACGAAAAATACTGCGAAGACATTGAAGCGTGATAAATTCAAATTTTGGCTCTATGGTATTCAGGTATTCTGGTAAAAGACCAATATCAAGAATTTCCAGTTCGCCAATACACTCTTCATTTTCTGCGAATAAAAAAGCCGGCTTATAACATTGAAAGCTGAGTGTATGGTCGGCATTAATTGTCACCATTCCTTTGGCCGAATGATCTGCGAATAACCCACTGGGAATATCAATTGATAAAACAGTGGCGGAGGATTTGTTTATATGATGCACCAGATCTGCGGTAAGACCCTCGAGTCCGCGATTTAATCCGGAGCCAAACAATGCATCGATCACCAGTTCTACTTTATCAATAGGTGGAAAATGTGACGATTCCTGAATATAAAAAAGCGATGCCTGCGGATAATGATGAAGTCTTGCAAGATTTACCTGGAAATCTTCTGTTCCTTTTACACCGAATTCCAGAATATGAATGTTTACAATGGCAGTAGGTTTTACCTGCAGTAATTGTCTGGCCACCGCCAAACCATCACCACCATTATTTCCTTTTCCGCAAAAAATGGAATAAGCATGATCAGGATAATGATCCAGAATCCAATTGGTCACACGCAAGGCGGCACGTTCCATCAGGTCGATAGAGGATACCATTTCATGTTCTAAAGTGAACTGATCCCAGTTCCTGATCTCTTCTGCAGAAAGGATCTTCATTTGTTAAAGGTCAGAAACAATTACTGAAATAACAAAGTGCTTAGGGTGTTTGGCGGGCTTTTTCATTTCCTTCTTCTGTATCCACTTCCTGCTTTTGATCATATGCGCCAAAAATAGCATAGCATTGATGAGCGGTATTATAGATCATTCGGGTATACCGGTTCCCTAAAATAATGATGGTTACTCTTTCATCTATCAGTCTGGCAAAAGCGGCATTGCATCCATGCCATTTTCCGAAATGATAAACTACTTTTTTCCCATTCGGTAATTGTTCTAATCTCCAGCCCAATCCATAATTATGCATAGAAGGTCGTTCATGACTTTGAGGAATAAACGCGGAATCAAGAAGCGAAGTACGAACCAGTTGACCAGAATAAAGGGCCTGATCCCATTTCAGCATATCGCGCGGAGTAGAATAAATATTTTTATCGCCATAAGTGCCATCGAGATAATCGAAATCCCACAATCTTCCTGAAGCGGTAAAAGAGGGTGAGGCTTTTAGTGAATCCTGTAATGAAAAAACATAGGTATCCTTCATTTCTATTGGGTCGAAGAAATTCTTTTTCATGAATTCAGGATAGGATTGTCCTGTCAATTTTTGCACGATCATAGCCAGCAATACAAAATTCGTATTGCTATAACTGAAATGTTTATTTGGGAGGGAACCGCCTTCCGGTTTATCGCGGCAAAGAATATGATATATATCTTCGTTGCTGGCAGATACTTTTCGATTCCAATCGCTTTTATCCATGAAATAAAGGTAATTGGGTAAGCCGCTGCGGTGACTCAATAACATGGAAACGGTAATGCCAGGAAAAGGGATCTCAGGGAAAAATTTATTGATTGAATCAGTAAGCGTCAGTTTATTTTCCTGTATCAGACGAAGAATGGCCAGGCTCATAAATGGCTTAGAAGTGGAAGCCAGGTGAAATGGGGTATGCTCGTTAAGACTATCTTCAGGATATCGAAGATCCTTTGAGCCATAATATTTTTCATAGATCACTTCACCCCTCATGGCGATCAGAATACCGCCATTAAAATAGCTATGAAGCAGGCAGGAATCCATTAAAGAGGAAATGGCAGACTGATAATGAGTAAATTCAGCTGGGCTCAGTTTACCTGGCTCAGGCGCCTTGTAAAGAATAGCAACTGGAAGGGCAGTAGCCGAATTATCCGTTTTCAGCTTACAGGAAAATAATAGAAAGATGGAAAGAAGGGGTAGAATCGCTTTTTTCAAATTGTTGGTTTGTTCAAAAATACCTGACCTAATAACAAAAATGGTGCTCATTTTTCAACAACTGGCAGGGTGGGTTATATTTGTAGTATATGACAAGAACACCGACCAGTTATCCCAAAGAGAAGATCAATATTTTGTTCCTTGAAAACATCAGTGAACGGGCTGTTAAAAACTTCCGGCAACATGGTTACATTAATGTAGAAAGATCACAAAAAGCGTATTCTGAGGAGGAGTTGTGCGAGATCATAAAAGAGGTGCATATACTAGGCATACGTTCTAAATCTTTAATAACAGAGAAAGTACTGGCTGCCGCAAAAAAATTGCAGGCCATTGGTTGTTTTTGCATTGGCGTGAATCAGGTGGATCTGAAAGCGGCTACTAAAAATGGGGTAGTGGTCTTCAATGCTCCTTATTCCAATACGCGCTCAGTAGCCGAGTTGGTCATTGGTGCTTCTATTATGCTTATTCGTCGTATTCCGGATAAAAATATATCCATGCACCAGGGGAGGTGGATGAAAGAGGCCAGGGGGGCTTATGAATTAAGAGGCAAGACCATGGGAATTATTGGTTATGGAAATATTGGTTCGCAGGTAAGTGTACTGGCCGAATCACTGGGAATGAAAGTGATCTTTCATGATATAGAGACCAAGCTTCCATTAGGAAATGCGGAAGATGCAGGAAGTTTGAAAGAGCTTATCCAACGTTCGGATATTGTTACACTGCATGTTCCCGAAACAACACTTACACGAAATCTTATTAACAAAAATAACCTGAAGCATTTCAGGAAA
>JAYTXP010000318.1:0-2438 GCA_043742885.1 Chitinophagaceae bacterium
TTGAACTGGACTGCGGTACAACAAATCCGCCTGTGAACGATCGGGCAATTATTCTTACTACAACAAAACCTGGTGAAGGAGAGAGCTTCGATTTTATTATAGAAAAAGCAGGCAGAAGAAAAACCAATCTTACAGTTACCAGCAATAATTTTCAAAACCTCACCACACAAAAATTGTTTTCACGAAGAGATACAATTCAGTTCATACAAACTTCGGGCCCCAGGGCTTGCAATATTGCTTCCAATTATATAATCCCTGATACTGGCGATCTGCATATTAATCTGAATTGTGGATTCCCCCAGACACCGATAGACAGGGCAGTAATACTTACTACCTCAAAACCTGGCCCAGGTGAGTCATTTGAATTTATTATAGAGAAAAATAACCGAAGAATAACCACCCTAACTGTTACAGCAAATAATTATCAAAATATCAGTACCACAAAATTGTTTGCTAAAAATGATACGCTGCGTTTTATCCAATCCATGGGTCCAAGAGTTTGTAACGTTGCACGATCATATATTATTCCTGAAACAGGTAATCTTAATATTGCGCTTGATTGTGGAGCGCCACCACCGCCTGCGGCCCCGCGTGACAGGACGGTGATCCTTTCGGTATTACAGGTAGGATTGAAGGATACATTTGGTTTCGAGATATTATATCATAACCAGATGGTTGGAGGAAGTGTTTTCATTGATTATTATCACAAAACTGAAAGCCGGGGATCATTTGCAAAAGGTGATACTATCAGGATTCGCGCAGGCAGGACCTCGAGACCCTGTACTATTCAACCATTTTACGTTATTCCTGAAACAGGTAATCTTAATATTGCGCTTGATTGTGGAGCAGGTGCTCCTGGAATTGTAGGTGCTGACAATGAACCTTCCCAATTAAATATAGCAGGAACTTTTGTTGGTCCAGCTGGATCGCAAATCGTGATTCGTTCAGGTAAAAATGAAGAATTGACCGTCACGGCAGGCGCAAAAGGAACCAGTGGATTTCGATTTCCAAAGGAATACACCGCAGGCGAGCCCTATACTATTTCTATCAAACAATCACCGCCAAATTGTAATTGTGTAGTTCTTCCTGCTGCTTCGGGAAACATGCCCTCTGACAGTAACCAGGTAAACATTATTTGTAACCAGGCCATTGAACTGGTAAGCAGAAGTACTGATGATAAAACCACTAATAGTTTTTATGAAGCTTCTTCTCCAGTCGTTGGAGGCAGAGGCGCTGATGAAGGAAGATTTGTAGCTTTTGTTTCAAGCGGAGCCGGCCTGGATGGAAGTAGTGGTAAATACCGGCAGATCTATTTACGTGATATGCGTTCCAATACGATCAAAATGATCAGTCGCGGACCTGATGGCAGTGAAGGAAATAATAATAGTTTTCTTCCTTCCATTTCACTTGATGGGAGATCTGTTGCATTTGAATCATATGCAACCAATCTTGCCGGAGGAGACAATAATGGAGTAAGAGATGTATATGTTTGGAAGGATGGAAGAATAAATTGGGTGAGCCAGGGAGGAAATGGCGAAAGTTTTGAACCGGCCATCAATGGTGATGGTTCTGCCGTTGTCTTTAGTTCAAGTGCATCTACTTTAACCGCTGGGGTAGACGGAACTTCAACCGTAAATGTTATTATGGCTGACGGTGGTTCTTTTATATTGCTGACCAAAGATCCGAATACAGGTAAAGGCGTTGGAGGTTCTGCCCCTCAGATTTCAGCTAATGGAAATATAATTGTCTTCAGTTCTTACTCCGACAAATTAGTAACTGATGACAGAAATAGTCTGTGGGATATTTTTATCTGGAAAAAAGGTATGCCTGGTTTGAAAAGAATTAGCATCACAGATGGAAGTGGGGATCGGGACCTGGGAACGGAAAGTGCCAGCAGGGTTGTATCGGCTTCCATCTCAGGACTGGGTAATTATATTGTTTATTCTACCACCGCTACTAACATGGTATCCGGAGATAATAATAAAATGCTGGATATATTTATTTGCAATAATAATGGTCTGGCAGTTAAAAAAATCAGTGTTGCCGCAAATAATACGGAAGGGGATGGCGATAGTCCGATTGATCAGGGTGGTCGTATTGGGATCAGCTATGATGGAACCTGGGTCTGTTATAATACTAACGCAACAAACCTGGGAGTTGCAAAAGGGAATATAATTTTGCAAAACACCAGGACTGGGAAGATCATTCCACTAACTAATTCTATTTATAACAGTACAGGAAGACCTATGATATCAGCGACCGGAGCATTCGTAGTCGCCGGTTGCAGTGAGAAAATGGATAAAAGATTCACTTCATCCGGCATATTTGAATTCTTTACGGGACCACTGATCTCAAATACTCCATAAATGAAAAAAATAAAATATTTTCTTTCAGTTGGGGTCTTGTTAGTTTCAGGCTTCCATGCCATAGCCCAGAAA
>JAYTXP010000319.1:0-2859 GCA_043742885.1 Chitinophagaceae bacterium
TTGGACTTAATGTCCTTCATAAGAGAACAGATGGTTACCATGCACTGGAGACCGTATTTTATCCCTTGCCTTTACGTGATGCGATGGAGGTAGTGACCATGTCCCGTCAGGAATCTTCCCAACAGCTACCTTTTACCATGAGCGGACTGGATATAGATGGGCACCCAGGTTCTAACCTTTGCCTTAAAGCATACAGGCTTTTAAAAAATGATCATCCGGCAATTCCCAGGGTTAAAATGCATTTACATAAGGTGATTCCTTCCGGCGCAGGTTTAGGAGGTGGTTCTGCTGATGCGGCTTTTACTTTACTGCTTCTGAATAAAAAATTTAAACTGGAAATAAGTCAGGAGAAATTGATCGAATACGCACTGATGCTTGGAAGTGATTGCCCCTTTTTTATTATTAACAAACCATGTTTTGCTGAAGGAAGAGGAGAAGAACTTCAGCCCCTGGCATTAGATCTTACCGGATATAAAGTTGTTATCATCAACCCGGGCATACATATCAATACCAGTAATGCCTTTATGCGTATTCAACCGCGCGATAAAGTCAATTCACTTAAGGAAAATATACTGCTGCCGGTAAAGGAGTGGAAAGAAATTATTATAAATGATTTTGAAAAAGTAATATTCGAACAATATCCTGAAGTAGGTAAAATAAAAAGAGATCTGTATAATTCGGGCGCCATTTATTCATCTATGAGTGGAAGCGGAAGCACGGTGTTCGGTCTTTTCAATAATGAGCCAAGCATTGAAATAAAAAAACAACCCTCCTGGTTCTACCGTGAGTTGGATCTATGAGCCAAAAAAAATGGCTATCTTTGATCAAACTTCAAGGTAATTCAACCACTGACTACTATATCTTCTTTCCTAAAGTCTAACCTCGACCTTCTCTGGCATCGAGGCTGATCCTGTTTTTATTTACCAGGATCCTATCCATTTTTTTCTCTTCCTCTCCATCATTTTAAATAGTAATGTATGTCCATATTCAATAGTGCTCATTTTCTTCAGCTGGAAGAAAAATACGGGGCTCATAATTACCATCCGCTTCCGGTTGTTTTAAAGGAAGGAAAAGGAATTTATCTCTGGGATGTGGAAGGAAAAAAATATATGGATTTTCTCAGTGGATATTCCGCAGTGAACCAGGGCCATTGCCATCCGGTAATTTTAAAAGCATTTCAGGAACAGGCAGCAAAACTTACACTGACCAGCCGTGCCTTCTATAATGATGCACTGGGACCCTTTGAAGAATATATGCACCAGGTTTTTGGCTATGACAAATTATTGCCGGTGAATACGGGCGTTGAAGCTGTTGAAACGGGCATTAAGTTATGCCGGCGCTGGGCTTATGAAAAAAAAGGAGTAAAAGAAAACAAAGCGATCATCATTGTTTGCGAAGGAAATTTTCATGGCAGGACCACGACAGTCATTTCCTTCAGTAGTGATCCTTCATCAAAGAAAAACTTTGGTCCTTATATGCCAGGTTTTCTGGTGATCCCCTACAATGATCTTTCTGCATTGGAGAATGCGCTGGAGGATCCTGATGTAGCCGGATTTTTAGTGGAACCTATACAAGGAGAAGCGGGGGTTGTGATACCTGATGAAGGATATCTTTTCAAGGCAAAGGAATTGTGTAAGAAGGCGAATGTTTTATTCATTGCTGATGAAATACAAACAGGTCTTGGTCGTACAGGGGCTATGCTTGCCTGTGATCTTGAAAATATTCGACCCGATATTGTTTTACTGGGAAAGGCTTTAAGTGGAGGAATGCTTCCTGTGAGTGCTGTATTGGCTGATGATGAGATCATGATGAACATCAAACCAGGAGAACATGGATCAACGTATGGGGGAAATCCACTAGCTTGCCGCACCTCTATTGCTGCACTTGAGGTTATAAGGAAGGAAGGCATGGAAAAAAATGCGATTCGTTGTGGCGATCTTCTCAGAAATGAATTGAGGGCCATTGGTTCCAAACATATTCAGTTAATCCGTGGTAAAGGTTTACTGAATGCCATTATCATCGATCATCCTGAAGAGGAAGCGGCGTGGACCTTATGCCTCGAATTGATGAAGAATGGGCTGCTTGCAAAACCAACCCATGGTGATAAGATCAGGCTGGCCCCTCCTCTCATCATTACCAGAGAACAAATAATGGAAGCGGTGGATATCATCAGGCAAAGTCTGGAAATTTTGTAGCAAATTGCCAGTCAAATTCGGTTTATGAAACAACCCCTTGATACACACCTGCACCATCGTCCACAACCTCATAAAGAAGAGCATCTTCAAAGCAGTGAAATACTCCGCGATGTTGTAATCGGAATGAGTGATGGGTTAACTGTTCCTTTCGCATTGGCAGCAGGCCTTAGCGGAGCGGTCAATTCAACTGCCATTATTGTTATAGCAGGCATTGCCGAGATCGCTGCGGGATCCATCGCGATGGGTTTGGGAGGCTATCTGGCAGGCAAGACCGAGCAGGACCATTATAATACTGAAGAAAAAAGAGAATTTTACGAAGTAGATAATCTACGCGAAAAGGAGATAGAAGAAACCCGTGAGTTTTTTGCGAATATCGGGCTAAGTGAAAATCTGCAATTACAAGCCACTGAAGAAATATCCAGAGATAAGAAACAGTGGGTAGATTTTATGATGAAATATGAATTGGGGCTTGAAAAGCCTGATCCTAAACGTGCTACGAAGTCGGCACTCAATATTGGCGTATCTTATATAGTCGGAGGACTGGTTCCACTCAGTCCATATTTTTTCGTTGATACTCCACTTCAGGGTTTAAAACTTTCTGTGTTAGTTACCCTGGCCTGCCTATTCATTTTTGGGTATTTTAAGAGCAAAATGACTGGTATTC
>JAYTXP010000320.1:0-5002 GCA_043742885.1 Chitinophagaceae bacterium
CCAAACAATTGCATACTACTGCCATCATAGATAATAAGATCTCAGGCTATGCCTGGGAATTGAAGCAAGCCAATAAAAAAAATCCGGACGTATTTATCGCTGTTCATAATAACGGTGGCACAAAACGTAATGCAGTTTGGGGCTATATTCATTATGGCGATAAATACGAAGCCGCCAATCGGGAACTTGCCGCCCGATTAACCAGGGCTGTGGCGCAAATTTCAGGGATGGAAAACCGCGGTGTACTGCTTGATAGTACCACAGGAAGAAATGATTATCGATGCAGCGCCACAGGAAAACTGGCATTTTATAGCCTTGACGAACAGGTAAACAAGGCCCCTTACCGGGTTTTGCTGGAAATAGGCGACAATGCGGCCAGCCACGATTACCTTGTAAATCCTCTAAATCAAAAAGCAATGGGAGAAGCAATTAAAAAAGAACTGGCCAGTTGGATGAAAAGTCAATGATAAAAAATGATTCTGGATTTATTTTTGCTTACTAAATATCCGTATGAAATACCTGTTATTAAAAGCAATAGTAATTTTTTTTAGCGCCTTATTGTTAACCTCTTGTAATAATCAATCAGAAAAAAAGAAAACAACCACGGATCAGGAAATCGGAGCAGTGAATGTGGATCAAAAACTAGATTCTGAAGCTCAAAGTAACGCTATTACCAAAAGAGATCTTAGTGTAACTCCATCTAATGCTTTCAACGATATTTTCCTTGATAGTCTGGCTATGGAAAGATATATCAGCTCACATGGATTAGCAGATAAACTGATCGGATTAAGGATCCGTAGTTTTTATAATGCCCGCAATTATCAATACGCCTGGTTCTCGAGTAATGGTCCAACCGAATCAGTTCGCTTTTTCTGGAATCAATATGATTACGCAGTAAATCATTTGAAGGACTCAACTATCAGCAATAAATCTTTTGCTCAAAAGGCGGAACATTATATGAACCAGGAAACACTGAAAGTAAATACCAGTGATACATCCCTGCTTCAGACTGAATTCGGATTTACAGAAACCTTTATCCGTTATCTCAACAGCACTTATGAAAGAGGATATGTTAAACGAAAAGAAAGGGAGCAGTTTATCCCAATTAAAAAATCGGACCCCATGGTTATGGCCGATTCTATAATAAATAAAAAACATAAAGACGACAAATATTATGAGGATGTAAATGAAATGTATGGAGGTCTGAAAAAACAATTGTCATTATACTATCTTATAGCTAAAGGAGGCGGCTGGCCAACACTCAACCTGGCAAAAGGAAGTCTGAAAAAAGGTAAGTCAGATGCACAGATCACTTTGATCAAAAAACGCTTAAGGATCAGCAAGGATCTTTCAGGCAATGATAGCAGCCAGGTATTTGATGATACATTGGAAAAGGCAGTTCAACGTTTCCAGCAAAGACATGGCTACAAACAAGATGGCGTAGTTACACCAGCGCTTGTTAAGGAAATGAATATTTCTGCCGAATGGCGGGTGATGCAGATCCTGCTGAATATGGACCGCATGCGCTGGATGCCGCAGAAACCAAGTGGCAACCTTATCATCGTGAATATTCCTGAATTCATCTTGCACGTATATGATGGCAAAAAACAATTATTTGAAATGCCGGTAGTAGTAGGAAGAGAAGGTAACAGTACCATGATGTTCAATAGCGATCTAAGCCAGGTTATTTTCAGCCCTTATTGGAACATACCTGCCAGTATTGTTGAAAAGGAGATCAGGCCGGCAATGAAAAGAAATCGAAATTATCTGAAAAAGAAAAACATGGAAATGGCAGGTAACCGGATCCGTCAAAAGCCGGGTGCCGGTAATGCACTGGGCAAGGTGAAATTTGTATTCCCAAATAGTTTCAGTATGTATTTTCATGATACTCCTTCTAAAAGTCTGTTCAGTCAGGATAAGAGAGCATTCAGTCATGGTTGTATTCGCTTAAGTCAGCCACAGAAAATGGCAGAATGGCTTTTACGTGAAGATCCCGAATGGACCAGTGAGAAAATTGTGAAAGCTATGAACGCTGGAAAAGAAAAAGCAGTGAATTTAAAAAAAAGGGTTCCGGTATACATCATTTATTATACATCCTGGGTTGATGATAATGGGCTTCTGCATTTCGGCGATGATGTATATGGACATGATCTTGAACTGATCTCCAGAATGTTCATTAATATCAACTAAATTGGCAATCTTAAACCAACTTTTTCATGCATCGCGTTATCATCCCCGTCGATTTTTCGGAGACTTCTTTAAATGCAGCAAGATATGCTGCCCAAATGCTGGCTGCCAAACCCGATGTACTTGCTGTGCTTTACAGCAATTATGAAAGTGAGGATGACCTGGATGTCATTCGCAATTATCAGCAAAGTTTGAAAAGAGAATTCTTACATGCAGGCGTTTTAGAAGTGGAATGTGAAAGAGAAATGGGTGGTGACCTTATAGAAAATATCGCTCAGCTTGCGCAAAGTTCCAGGGCCACGTTGATCGTTATGGGAATTACTGGTAAATCCGCTATCAGGCAGGCCATGTTTGGTAGTAATACACTCCGATTGATAGATCGCAACCTTTATCCGGTTATGATTATTCCTCCTGATGCTGAATTCAAAGGCATTGAACATGTTGCTTTTGCTTCTGATCTGAAAACGGTAGAAGATGTAACGCCTGATACGCTGATCACTGCTGTATTGGAATTGTTTGACCCCCAGCTCCATATTATACATGTCAGCAAAGAAGCGTATGGGGAAAATCTTCCACAGCATATGGAAATTGAAAAACAGAAGCTGGCCAATATGTTTAATAAGTTCAAGCCAAAATTTCATTTTCTGGTTAAACTTGATTTTTTTCAGGCTATCGATCAATTTATTCGGGAACAGGATATCGATGTGATCATTACAATTCCCCGACACCAAAGCAATGCCACCTCAATTTTCAAATCAACCCATACTAAAAGACTGGCTTATCATAGCCATATTCCGATATTGGCGGCACATGAGTAGAATTATACCTAAATTTACTACGCTTTGAAACAGAAACAACCAATAATGCAGACGGTTATAGTACCGATCGATTTTACAGAAACCTCCTATAATTCGGCAGAGTATGCCGTTCAACTTCTAACAGGCCACTATGGCGTAAATATGATACTCTATCATATTTTTGAAAAAGCTTCTGATGAAGCAGGTGCCATGATACGTTTGGAAGAATTGAACCAAATCCTCCGTACAAAGGGTATTGTGAAAACAGAACTGATGGCCAGGCAGGGCTCCGACTTTGTTGAAGAACTTGAAAAACTGGTACATCACCGCGTGGCTGATCTGGTGATCATGGGTATCACTGAACGATCCTTGCTGGGTCAGACCCTGATCGGAAGTAATGCGCTAAAATACCTCGAAACAAAAGCAAGTCCGGTACTGATCGTGCCTCATAATGCCAAGTACAAAAATGTGAAGAATGTGTTACTGGCCTCCGATCTAAAGAACTCCAAAGAGACCACTCCTTCCGTTCCAATCAAAAAAATATTGCAGACATTTGAGCCTAATTTATTTGTGCTGAATGTTGACAGCACTCACTATGTTTCCATTACAGAAGAATACCAGGCAGAGAAAGAGGTGCTGGCAAGTATGTTCCATGAGTTCAGTCCCGAGTTCTTTTTTATGGGTGTTAGTGATGTGCAGGCAGGGATTCAACAATTCGCCGAAGACAAGGGTATTGATTTCATCATCGTGATCCACCGGGAACAATCTGTCTATGATAAATTCTTTTCAAAAAGTAATACCAAACTACTGGCTTACCAAAGTACCATCCCTATTCTTGCATTAAAAGAATGATCTAATAAACTGATTTATAAGTCGCTGCCGAACCGACCTCAAATTAATTCTGATGTCCGTTCGGCAGTTTGATTTGCGACCATTGGGGTTTAACTTTGTCCTTCACCTGCCAGGCGAGGCGGCCAATAACGAATGTTAGTATGAAAAATATCAAGCTGATAGAAGTTCCTTCAGAGATCGGAGCAGGTACCCGAGGGGCCAGTCTGGGCATTGAGGCGATACGTATCGCCGCTCTCGATTTCATGAGCAACTTCTTTATTCATTTCCCTTCCGAGAGAATTCCAACTGAAAATAAGTTATTATTTGAGCCGATCGAATCTCCCTACGCTAAACGAATCAAGGGCATAGCTACCATGTACGACCGGGTAAGCAAAGCAGTGAATGATTCAATCAGAAATAATTTCTTCCCTGTCATTCTTAGTGGTGATCATAGTATGGCCGGTGCTACCCTTGCCGGTCTTCGTATGGCCAAGCCTAAAAGCAGGATCGGTGTGATCTGGATAGACGCGCATGCAGATCTGCATACCCCCTACACTACTCCTTCAGGAAATATTCATGGAATGTCACTGGCAGCTTCTATCGGAGAAGATAATATGGATTGTGCGGTACATGAACTGGATCCCGAAACAGCCAAATACTGGAACTATCTTAAATCCATTGGTAAGATAGAACCGAAGGTAAGGCCCGAAGATGTCGTGTTCATTTCCCTCCGGGATTATGAAAAAGAAGAAAGAGCATTGATCGAAAAATATGGTATGAGGGTAATCTCTACCAAGGAGGTAAGAAATAAAGGAGCCGAGAATGTGGTAAGATCGGTGACAAGATATCTTTCCGAATGTACAGATGTATATGTTTCATTTGATGTGGACAGCCTTGACTCTTCTATTTCAAAAGGTACAGGTACCCCCGTTAGTAATGGACTCAGGGAAAGAGAGGCGGAAGATCTGATCAGCAAATTCATGATGCACCGGAAAGTATGCTGCCTGGAAATAACAGAGGTGAACCCTACACTAGATAAAGAAAATCTTATGGCAGAGATCGCGTTTAATATTCTGCAGCGAAGCGTAAATGTATTACTGATGAATTAATGAATGCTGGCTTTAAGTGCAGCCAGAAAAGAATGCGGTTGATAACCCAGTTCTTTTTCTGCCTTATCCAGTATAAAC
>JAYTXP010000321.1:0-7681 GCA_043742885.1 Chitinophagaceae bacterium
GGAGCGATCTCGGAACATGGAACAGCGTGTGGGATAATAAAGACAAAGATTATTTTGGTAACGCCGTAATAGGAGATAATGTAATGGTTGTAGATGCACACAACTGTATGGTGCATGTTCCCGATCATAAGCTGGTATTATTGCAAGGTGCCAATGATTTTATCATTGTAGATACAAAGGACGTATTACTTATCTGCAAGAGGGAACAGGAGCAGGAAATAAAAGAATATGTTGCGGAGGTAAAGCGCAACAAAGGCGATAAGTTTCTTTAAAATATGTATGTCACCGGTACCAATTCAACATATCCTTTTTCTGGACATTGAGACCGTTTCTCAATACAATTCCTATCAACATTTGCCAGAAGCCTGGAGGGATCTATGGGACAGCAAATCCAATTCACTGCTTAAACACCACGAAGGGGCCACTAATGAAAGCATTTATTCCCGGGCAGCTATTTATGCAGAATTTGGAAAGATCATTACCATAAGCTGTGGTATTATCACTGGCGCAGGAAAAAAGAAGCATATTTCAATAAAAAGTTTTTATGGTGATAATGAAGCCCTTCTTCTGAGCGAATTCATTGTGATGCTTAACCGCTGGTGTGGCGGGGAGCCACGGTTTCTTTGTGCACATAATGGCAAAGAATTTGATTTTCCCTATCTCTGTCGAAGGATGGTGATCAACGGACTGGAGTTACCTCCCATTCTGAATACAGCGGGTAAAAAACCATGGGAAGTAACCCATCTCGATACCATGGAGCTCTGGAAATTCGGCGACTTTAAAAATTTTACTTCTCTTGTATTATTAACTCAGGCGCTGGGAATTCCCAGCCCTAAAGATGATATTGATGGAAGTATGGTTGGTGATATCTATTGGAATTCCGATAAAGAGGCGGGTATAAAAAGGATTACCGACTATTGTCAGAAAGATGTGGTGGCTGCAGCACAGGTTTACCTGCGTATACAAGGCGAAGAATTGATCGACCCGGCAAACATTGAAATAAAATCATAATGGAAAGAATCAATTATTCATCGGGTGCCAAATGGGAGGAAATTGTCGGCTATAGTCGTGCGGTAAAAGTGGGCAACATGGTAGAGGTTTCGGGTACCGTAGCTGTTGATGAAAATAATATCCTTGTAGGGGCAGGTGATGCTTATGCGCAAACAAAATTTATTCTGGAGAAAATAGCGGCGGTGTTAGAAAGTGCCGGAGCCAATATGTCACAGATAGTAAGAACAAGGCTATTTGTTACAGATATAAGTTGCTGGGAAGAATATGGACGAGCGCATGGAGAAATATTCCGTGATATTAAGCCCTGCACAACCATGGTAGAGATTAGCAAGCTGATCTCTCCGGATTACCTGATCGAAATAGAGGCTACAGCAATTATAGTATGAATATTGAAACACTAAGAGATTATTGCTTGTCAAAAAATGCTGTTGAAGAGACGCTTCCTTTTGGACCCGATACGTTAGTGTTTAAGGTTGGAGGTAAGATCTTTCTTCTGGTTAGTCTGGATGAAGCAGAATTAAGATTCAATGTTAAATGTGATCCCGAAAAAGCAGAGGAGCTGAGAGAGGCCTATCCTTCAGTACTACCTGGTTACCACATGAATAAAAAACATTGGAATACCATCGTGGCAGACGGAACTATTTCGGACAAATTATTAAAAGAATGGATCGATCATTCGTATGAATTGGTCTCAAAACCGGCTAGAAAAAAACATTAACTTTTTCTATATCTCTCTAATAGAATTTCAAATTATTTTAGTGTATGAAAAAAATATCCCTGTTAACCATACTTAGCATTTGTAGTCTTTATATGAATGCACAAAATTATCGCCTTACCTGGGGCGACGAGATCAAATTAAAAAAAGGAACCGCCGATCTGGATATTATTGCCGCAGACAAGACCGGCATGTTTTTCACCGAAGAGAGAAAAAAATCAGGCATCACCTTTTTAGGTTCAGGAAATGTTTCTTCTTACCGGCTCACCAAACTGGATCAAAATTTCTCAGAACAATTTGATAAAGAATATAAGCGTGAGTTAAAGGGTTTGGATTTTCACAGTTTTGATCGGATGGGAGATGATATATATATGTTCGCTTCCGATTATGATAGAAAAGAAAAAACATTTAGTGTGCTTGGGGCAAAAATTGACAAAAATAGCGGGGACCTTCAATCTGATTTTAAAGAACTGGGCCGCTATCAGCTCGAAAGCAAACGCGATGACTATGATATAAAGATGACAAGGATCGTGAATAACAAGGCGCTGCTGATGGTAGCCAACATTTCAGGAAAGGACAGGGTTACGCTGGGAGTAAGCGTACTGGACAACAATCTAAAGACCAAACAAAACACGGTGATCAATATTTCTTTTGATCCGGGTCTATACCAGTTGCAGGATGTACAGATCACAAACAACAATAAGATCGTAGTGCTGGGTAAAGTTTATGAGGAAACCCAGGTAGGAAAAAAGAAAAGAAAGCGCCTGATCTTTAAAGAATACGCGCTTTCAATATTCAACGAAAAAGGAGAGAAGGAAAAAGATATAACCACCGACTCTAATGACCGTTATATTTTGGGTGGAAAACTGATTCAGCAAAACACCGGTGAATTGTTGCTTGCCGGATTCTATTGCAAAAATGCTAAGAAAGAAGAGATCAATGGATTTTATATAAACAAAGTGGACGCAGATAAGGGCGAATTGACCCTTAGCTCATTCCAGGATATCAATCCCGAGATGCTGGGCAAGTCTTTCACCGACGATTCAGATGACGACGACGAATCAAAGCAAGACAAAAAAGATGCGGCAAAAGCGAAGAACAATGATGATGAAGATGATTTTCCGAATCAGTATATAATAAAGTCGGTTGATATTAACCCGGTTGATAATTCTATTCTGATCACCAGCGAGATCTCCAAATATCAGCACTATACCTATACTTCTTCTACCTATAACTACACGACAAGAACTTATACCACAACCACAACCCATGTGCACCGTTTTACTAACCAGGATATCCTGATCATTAATGCGGATAAAGACGGAAAGATCAAATGGGTAAATGATCTGCCAAAATCACAGATTGAAGAGATCCGAACTACCGGATCATATCAGGGCTTGGTCGGTTTTACGAGAGACTATGGGGGATATTTTGCCAGCCGCGGGGGAATGCCTTACCATAGTTCTTATTCCAGCCTTATACAAAATAATAACCTGATATTATTGCTGAATGATCATACCAGCAATAATGTGAACCCACAATATGGAGATAAAGTAAAGACCGTTTATAATTTCAGAAAAAGAAGCAATGTATATGGTGTGTCTATCGACCTGGCAACTGGAAAGATGGTACGTAAAACAATTGCCTCTAATAATGATGAAACTATATTAATGCCAAGGCATGCTTTTGTGGTAAACAATGAGTTTATCGTTCCCTCCTGGAGGCAGCACGCATTGGCCAAAACGGAATTAAACTTCGCTCGCATTGCAGTAAAATAATTGGTCTAGCCAACCATGATCTGAGTAATGTTTCCAGCCACTTCTAATCCGGCGTTACGTCCCTGTTGTTGAAAAACAGTGGCCCTGTCCCGATGCGCCAACACCTCCAATCTAAACTTTTTGTTTTCCAGAATGATCTCCACTTTTTTATGGTTAGTAAAAGACCGAATAAGTTTTGTGCCATTGTAGGTGGTGAACCGGTAAAGCTGTCCATTAAATTGCAATCCGCCGATAAAACCAACAAAGGAATTGCGAAGCCAGGGAATTTTAGCAACGGAACACTTAAAAGAGGTTCCGGCTTCATTAAAATGATTGGACTGCATCCAGAAATAAGCGGACGGGAAAGATCGTCCCCAGTCTTTTTCAATATAGCCTCTTCCGCTTTTCATATTGATCTTATTGCCCAACAAAAACAAGTCTCCCTCAATTGTGTGATCGAGGCTAACGATACTGTGATAGCATTCCATAAAAGGCACGAAAGAATATGGTCCCATAATTCCGGGAGAGTAAAAAGGTTTGGGCCAAGGTTTATTTTCTGAAAATTTAAGGTTAGCTGAAAGCCCGGGAAGATCAACAAACAATTGAGATGCAGAAAAATGATTCCCTCCGATTTGAATTTGAAATTTATTTTTTGAAGGAAGAAAATCGTTGAGTGGAAATTTATGGTAGGCCGAAGTACAGGCCCTACCGTCCAATACCTGAATAAACGCATGCGATTCGCCTTTTCCATTCATCGCAATGCCCGGAATAATTGCTAATGCTGTATTTTCATTGGGAGATACGAGTTTAAAATACCAGCCCTCAAAATAATTTTTTCTTTTGCCCCATCCTCTGAACTCCTCCGGATTAAAAAAGGCGTGTATCTTTTCAAACATTGATTCAATTTACAAAGAATAGTCACCGTCTTTTGCAAAAACGGTTAATTTTATTCATCAATTTAATATAAGTGAATCCTGTCATCAATTCCAGGCTGCCCAACGTAGGCACCACCATTTTCGCAGTAATGAGCGGGCTCGCTACTCAGTATGGTGCCGTTAATCTGGGTCAGGGCTTTCCTGATTTTCCAATGAACGAAGAGTTGCATGGCCTGGTTGCTAAAGCAATGAAGGATGGATATAACCAATATGCACCTATGCCCGGGTGGATGCCTTTGCGAGAATCTATCGCAGAAAAAGTGAGGCATCTTTATGGAACAAGTGTAAATCCTGAGACCGAAATTACTATTACTCCCGGCGGAACCTATGGACTCTATTCATCGCTTACCGCTATTTTAAATCCGGGGGACGAAGTGATCGTATTTGAGCCAGCCTATGATAGTTATATTCCTAACATTGAGATCAACGGCGCTATTGCAGTAAAAATACCGTTGGTATATCCCGATTATCATATAGACTGGGCTCTGGTAAAAAAGAGTATGACAGAAAAGACTCGTGCCATCATGATCAATTCGCCGCATAATCCAACCGGGGCAGTGATCAATGAACAAGATATTGCGGAACTAAGGGCCCTGGTAACGGGCACTAATATGTTTATTATAAGCGATGAAGTATATGAACACCTGATCTTCGATAACATTTCACACCAAAGCATTCTTCGCTATCCGGATCTGCTTGAAAGAAGTTTTGTCAGTTTCTCCTTTGGTAAAGTGTATAACTGCACGGGCTGGAAATTGGGTTATTGTATAGCGCCCGCTTCGCTAATGAAGGAATTCAGAAAGGTCCATCAGTTCAACGCCTTTTCCTGCTTCACCCCTGCGCAGGTAGCCCTAGCCGAATTTCTAAAAAACAAAGATGCCTATACGTCTCTTTCTTCATTCATGCAAAGCAAAAGAGATTATTTTATAAAACTGATGAAACAAACAAGATTCAGCCTGCAATCGTCTTATGGTAGTTATTTTATTTGTGGCACCTATGAAAAAATTAGCGAAGATGGCGATAAAGAGTTTGCTGTTCGGCTGACTAAAGAATATGGTGTGGCCACCATTCCTGTTTCTGCATTTTACCAGAATGGAAAAGACGACAAGGTGCTTCGATTCTGTTTTTCCAAGAAAGAAGAAACGCTTGAGGCTGCTGTAGAAAAATTAGCAAGGGTCTGATGAGGATCGACCCAACATACCGGGGTGTAATATATATGCTGACCGCTGCGCTGGGTTTTTCAATTATGGGTGGCGCAGCCAAATCACTTAAGGGAAGTTTTGATGCAGGCCAGTTAGTATTCTGGAGAAACCTTGTTGGGATGGTTGTCCTTTTGCCCGGACTTATTCTTCGTCCACCGGTTCAAGAGGGGGGAAAGCTTGGAAGACTGGTTTTCCGTGGAATGATGGGCACTATTGCGTTGTACACGCTGCTCTATTGTATCCTGCATATTCCATTAGGAACAGCCATGAGCTATAATCTTACCTCCGCTTTATTTATAGCCATATTCGGATTTTTATTTTTTGGAGAATACCATGGGAGAAATGTTCTATTCGCTGTATTGCTTGGCTTTACAGGCATGTTACTGATCTATAAACCCATAATGCATTTTCCCTGGTATTATCATATGGCCGGACTTATTTCAGGAATTGTGTCTGCCTTCGCGTATATCACTCTCGGTCGATTGTCGTTTTATTATGATCCAAGAGTGATCGTACTTTCTTTTCTGACTATGGGAACCGTGGTACCCTTGCTCACTATGGGTATTCACTCTTTTGGCGGCGTTCCTGCAGACGGATTATTTATTGTTGCCTGGCGCTGGCCCGATGGGGTTGAATGGACAGCTGTATTAATATTGGGGCTGGCTGCTCTGTTTGGTCAGTACTTTGTTACAAGAGCATATGGATCAGATAAAGCAGGAGTGGTATCTGTTTTTGGATATGCGAATATTGTTTATTCCATATTTATTGGAATGGCGCTCGGGGATTCTTTCCCCGACTGGATGTCGCTTTTAGGAATATCTTTTATCATTGGAAGTGGATTGGTTATCGCTCTTCAGAAAAAAGGAGCAAGCCTGTTCCGGAAAAAATAAAACCCCAATAAGATCATGAGTCCACTTGGTACGCGAAACTATATTGTGCTCTTTGGCTTTTGGGGCCTGATCTGTTTAGCGGGTTTGTGGGTTCCGTTAATGGATAATGATGCTGCCCATCACGCCAACATAGCGCTGCACATGTATCTGACCGGTGATTATGTAAATCTCATTGATAACGGAAACGATTACCTGGATAAACCACATCTGCATTTCTGGCTGGCCGCAATCAGCTACAATATCTTCGGTGTAAATGAGGTGGCCTATAAACTTCCTTCCTTCCTCATCAGTATTGGTGGGATATTCTCCTTATATAAACTGGGATCTATATTATACAATAAAGAAGTGGGAAGACTTTCCGCGCTGATCCTGGCTACTGCTTTTGCTTTCTTTTTATCACTTAGTGATGTTCGCATGGACGCGATCCTGGTAGCGGCAATTTGCTTTTCTTGCTGGCAGTTACTGGAAACAATAAATAAAAAAAAATGGATCTATGTTTTTGGCTCGGCCCTGGGTCTGGCGATCGGGTTTTCTATAAAGGGCTCAATTGGTTTTATTGTTCCAATGATATTTCTGGGCTGGTATCTTGTTGAGAAAAAACTATTGCTCTTCTTTTGTTCTATGTGGTTCATCGCGATAATTTTATTGTTTTTTGTTTTTATTTGCCTGGTTCTCTATTGTTATTACCTGCAGTTCAACCTTCATCCTGAGAAAATAGTAAGAGGAAAAGATCATATCGATGGGGTTAGGTTTGCATTATTTGGCGGCGGCGTGGAGCGATTCGCCGGCGGCATGAGCCGGGACGGAAAAAAAGACTGGTTTTTTTTCTTCTATACTTTTTTGTGGGCCTTTGCTCCCTGGTCAATTTTTGCATATTGGGGTATAATTAAAACCTTCAAAGAAAATAAAGACTGGTTTCTTTCGGCCACCATTCTAACTATTGCTGTGCTGATCGGGCTGGCCGGATCTAAGCTTCCACATTATTTAAATATTAGTTTTCCTTTCGCGGCTTTGCTAGTGGCCGGGCTAATAAATGAGAGGCCTCTTTCAAAATCAATTCGGGTATTATTGTACACGATAATGGGAATATTATTGGTAAGCAATTTTATTATAAACGGCTGGCTGTTCCCTGAAAAAATCTATCGGCTAATTGGGTTCACCCTTATTTTAA